>JAPKZC010000924.1:10971-12763 GCA_026394025.1 Candidatus Solibacter sp. | reverse complement strand
CTGCCGCTTCGGCGGTCTAATTCATTGGCGGGAACTGCTTGCAGTTCTCCACTGTCGACCGGAGCCATCTCTCGGATTATGCGCGATCCTCACACGCGGTGGAAATACATCTCGTCGGTCTGAGGCGGAGCCTCGTTAGCGTAAGACTTGGAACAAGTTGCTGTAGTCGTCCGTCCATAGCCGCAAGTGGCGGGCCGGGGGGAACGGAGTAGCAGTTCCCGAAAGGCTCGCGAGGAATTCCGGATTGGTAGCGGCCAGCACCCAGGTGGCCCCGGAGATACCCCGCTCCGCGTCCGCCGTATTGCGAATCAGCCGCGATTGCATGGCGTGATTCTCGGCTAACCCCTGCACTACCGGAGTCAGATCCAGGTACCGGTTGGTGACGTGCACCGCCAGGATGCCGCCCTGCTTCAGGTGCTTCAGATACGCGGCATACGCTTCGCGAGTCAGCAGGTGGACGGGTATCGAATCGCCGTTGAAGGCATCCACAACCAGGACGTCGAAGTTCTGGCCGGGCTCCCGCTCCAGCACCAGGCGTCCATCGCCGGGTACCACCGACACGGTGCAAGGGCACTCGCGCAGATAGCGGAATTCGGTGTTGGCCAGCGCAATCACGGCGGGATTAATTTCATAGAAGCGGTAGGTATCGCCAGCGCGTCCGTAGCTGGCGAGCGTGCCGGCCCCAAGCCCTATGACCCCGACCCGCTGTGGTCGCTGCCGCTGAAAACCGATGGCCAGACCGGCGCCCGAGTCCGGTCCGTAATAAGTGGTGGCCCAGCGGCCCTTTTCCGGCGCAAGGAACTGGCTGCCGTGATTGATGGGCCCGTTGCCGAGCATCCGCACGGCCATGTTTCCGGTACCGGAGTCGCTGACCTGCAAAGCTCCATAGAAGTTGCGGATCCGCAGGCGATCGCCCGCCAGGTAGCCGCTGATCTGCGTAGCCGCCACGAAGCCCAGGGCCGCGGTGATGGCGAGGCGCACCAGGCGGCGTGGCGGGTACCCGTACAGAAGGCCCGCGGCCAGCACGACGCAGGCGGTGATTCCGATAGGCAGTTCCAGATACCGGCTAAACAACAGCGGCGCGGCCAAGCCCACAAACAGGCCGCCCAGCGCGCCGCCCAGCGCCAGCATCAGGTAGAAGGATGTCAGTTGCTCCGGGTGCGGCTTACGGCTGGCCAGTTCGCCATGGCAGAACATACAACAGGCGAACAACCCGGCCGACAGCGCCACCATGACCCATGTCAGCGGCAGCGACGAGCCTTGCCGGGACAGGCAATAGCCCATCAAAAGCCAACCCGCCGGCAGCGCAACCCGGTAGACGGCGGGCCGGTACCAGCCCTGGCGGTCGAAGCAGAGAATAAAGCTCAGCAGATAGATGCTCAAGGGCAGGATCCAGAGCAGCGGAATCGGGGCCACATTTTGACTGAGTTCGTTGGCGACGCCGAGCCACAGGACGGATGGGCAGGCCGCGAGCGCGACCCAGAGCAAGCGGTCCGCCCGCGGCGCCGACGGGCTCTTGGCCGGTTCCGGCGCCCGGTTGGCGGCGCTCAGGAAAGCCGCCAAGCCAACCAGGAGCACCACGGCGGCATAAGCCACCGACCACGCGAACAGCTGATGGCGCACCGAAATCACCGGCTCGATGGCAAATGGGTATACCATCAGTGCCGCCAGAGAGCCCGCATTGGAAACGGCGAACAGGCGGTAGGGAAAGGCCACCCCGTCGCGGCGGGCGTACCAACGCTGCAAGAGCGGTCCGGTGGCGGCTAACAGCAGGTACGGAAACCCCACCGAG
>JAPKZC010000924.1:2458-10930 GCA_026394025.1 Candidatus Solibacter sp. | reverse complement strand
CGGGCGAAAGGTTCGGTGCCCGCGGCCGGCCTCCAGGTGGGCGACGGCACAATCGGCAGCAATAGGACACTGGCCGCGAGCAAGAGCAGATGCAGAGCCATCTGGCGCCGCGGCGTGAGGCGCCGGGTGGTGGCGTGTGCGTAAGCATAGCCCAGCAGGAGAAACGCCTGGAAGAACAGGATGGCACTAGTCCAAACTCCAGCCGAACCGCCGAACCACGGCAAAATCGCCTTGGTCACGATGGGCTGTACCAGAAACAGCAGGAGCGAACTGCAGAAGATGGTGGCGCCGTAGATGAGCGTGGGCAACATCGTTTGGCCCATCATCGCAAAATTTCCCACCGGGGGTACAGTGCATCGCCTGCCCTGCCTCCGGTACAATCTGATAAACCACAGATCATTGGAACCGTTCTCATCAAGAAACCGGCGATCGATTCAAGATACGCTCAGTTTAAGCTCTGCATCCGCGAGTCCAGGATCCACCGGCGCGGGGTTTACGCGGAAGAAGCCATCCCCGCGCAGCGCAAAGTCATCGAGTACACCGGCGAGAGAATCAGCCGATGCGAGACCAAACGGCGGGGTGATGGACCGGTTACGTACCTCTTCTCGCTAGACGATTACTGGACGCTGGACGGCGCGGTCGGCGGCAGCGGCGCCGAGATCATCAACCACAGTTGCGATCCCAATTTGCGCTCCATGAACACCAGGGGCCACATTCTCTATGTGAGCAAGCGCGCCATCCGCCGTGGCGAGGAACTGACGGTGGACTACCGCTTCGCCAAAAACATCGAACAAGTGCCTTGCCGCTGCGGCGCCAAGGCCTGCCGCGGCGTAATCAACCTGCTAAAGTAGGCCCGCGCCAGTTATCATGGGGATCGTGCGTCTAGCGAAAACCCTCTTCACCGCCCTTGCCGCCGCCGGCATACTTGCAGCCCAAAGCCAGCCTCCGCTGGCCCAGCGCATCGCCGCGCGCCTGCGCCCCAACGGTCTCAAGGCCGACATCTCCTTTCTGGCGTCCGATGCTTTGCAAGGCCGCGCCACTCCCTCGCCCGGGCTCGACATGGCGGCGGAATACATTGCCGCGCAGTTCCGCCGCGCCGGCCTCGAACCCGTGGGTGACGACGGCTACTTCCAGAACGCCGGCTATCAAACCGTGAAGCCCAATCCGGAAGGGCTGGCGTTCACACTGGACACCGCCAAGGCGGGTGAGGGTACTGTTGCGATTCAAGAGGCCGTGGCCACCGACCTCAATCGTGCGGCCGCCTTCAAGGTCACACTGAGCGACACTGCGGCGCTCGATGCCCTCACCGCTGAGGAAGTGCGCGGCAAAGTCCTGCTGGTCGAAGTGCCCGATGGTGGTGGTGCGGGCATGGCGGCGTTTCAGGCGCAGCGCCGCATCCTGACGCTGGCCGCAAAACTGGAGCCCGCGATAGTGGTGATGGTGCGCGCCGCCGCACAGCAGACCAACCCGAACGCCCGCGTGCCGTTGCGCGACGCTACCGCGCCCGCGCCCAAAGTGCCCATCCTCAACGTGTGGGATAAGGCGATTCGCGATGCGGTGGCTGCCGCCAAGCCCGGACCCATCGAAGCCGCGGTATCGGCGCACCTCGCCGCGCCCATCGTGCAGCCCGTGAAACTGCGCAACGTGGCCGGCGTGCTGCGCGGCACGGACCCGCAGTTGAAGGACACCTACGTCGTCGTCACCGGCCATTACGATCACCTGGGGGTGCGCCCCAACGCGCAGGGTGACAGCATTTACAACGGCGCCAACGACGATGCCAGTGGCGCCGCCAGCGTTATCGCTATCGCCAATGCGCTGGCGGAACTCGAGGAGAAGCCGAAGCGCACCATCGTCTTCGTGACCGTCTTCGGCGAGGAACTCGGCGGATTGGGCGCGCGCTGGTATACCGGACACCCCATCTTCCCGATTGCGAGAACTGTCGCCGATATCAACCTGGAACAACTGGGCCGCACCGATGACAATGAGGGTCCCAAGGTGGCGCAGTTCAATCTCACCGGCTTCGACTACACTGACATCGCCGCCACCTTCGCCAAGGCGGGCGCCGTGACCGGCGTGCAGGTGATCAAGCACGAAAAGAATAGCGATTCGTTCTTCGGGCGCAGCGACAACGCCACCTTCGCCGACGCCGGCATCCCGTCCACCACGCTCTCTGTCAGCTACATCTTCCCCGATTACCACCAGCCCGGCGACGAATGGCAGAAGCTGGACTACGACAATCTGGCCAAGGTGGATGTCACGGTGGCGCTCGGCATTCTCGATATGGCCAATAGTGCACAGGCTCCGCAATGGAACAAGGAGAACCCCAAGACGGCGCGCTACGTGCAGGCTCGCGAAAAGCAGTAGGGGGCGCCGTGCAACGCCGCCTGTTCTTGAAGACCACTGTCCGGATTCTCGCCGTCGCCGCCGCCCTCTTGGCCGCATGGGCTGCCGACGGCCCGGCGCAGCCCCTGCCGTTCAGCCACAAGCTGCATGCCGGAACGCTGAAGGTGCCGTGCAAGATGTGCCACCCGACTCCCGACCCGGGCGAGAGCATGACCATTGCGCCGCCCTCGGTCTGCATGCAGTGCCACTCCGCGATCAAGGCCGACAGCCCGGCGATTCAAAAGCTCGCGCAGTATGCAAGCCAAGGCAAGGCTGTGCCATGGGTGCGGATCTACGAGATTCCGGCCTGGGTCGCCTTCAGCCACCGGGCCCACATCGAAGCCAGGAACACGTGTGAAGATTGCCACGGCAAGGTGGCGGAACGCGATGTCCTCTACCGCGAAGTGAATCTCAACATGGGCACGTGTAGGGACTGCCACGCCGGGAAGCGAGCCAGCGTGGCCTGCAACTTCTGTCACGAACCGCGTTAATGAGAAGCTCATGAGCACCGGGACAGGCTCGGGAGGCCTGTCCCACATGGGGTGGTCCGCACAGACGCTGGCGGGAATTGCCGCTATCATCGAAACGTGCGGTCCATTTCCATTTGCAGTCTGGCGGTGCTTTGTGGCCAAGCGTACGGGTATGCACAATCCGGGCCGCAGCCGCCCTGCGGAGTGGATTCCGTGCCGCCGCCTCCCAGAATGGCCGATTCACCCGCGGTGAAGTTCTGGAGCCTTTCCGAACTTGGTGAGAACTGGCGTCCGCCGGAATGTACCGGGTGGACGGGTGAGGGCTTTTCGTCGTTGGTCACCACGGCCGCGCGCTTCCGCCACGCATCGGGATCGGAGGGGCTGCTGCTCCAGAGCGGCGCGATCTCCTCCCTGGTGGGCATGCGCTATTGGTCCACCACCCACAAGAAGTGGCAGACCTTGATCCCGGACGCCTACGCCGTGACCAACGCGCAGGGAAATCAGCGGCGCAACGACTTCACTCTGGAGGAACTGAAGGCGGGCAAAGTACTCTACTTTCAGCAGGGGGACAACCTCTCCGGCAAGGCCATCTACCGGCTGCACATCGCAGAGGCCACTGCCGGCCGGCTGGTGTTCGACGTGGCTAACGTCACGCTGATGCGCTACCTGTTTCTTCCGCTCTTTCACCCGGGCGAGATGCAGTCGATCTACTACCTGGACCGCGAATCGGAAGACGTCTGGCGGTATTACAGCATGGCCCGCACCGGCAAGAATGCGAGCAGCCTGACCACCGGGCATGAGGCATCCTGGATCAACCGTTCCGTGGCGTTCTACCGCCATGTCGCTGGAATTCCTACCGACCAGGAGCCGCCCGCGGCGCGATAGCGCGTCCGGTTTAGGCTTCAGTCACCGATACAGTTTCCGTTTTCTCCCGCACATGGGGATAGAATGAAATCTCGCGGATACGACATGCCCGCACGCCTAAAGGATATCGCCGAAGACCTCAATCTCTCCGTGGTCACCATCTCGAAAGTTCTGCGAGATCACCCGGATATCAGCCGGGAAACGCGCGAGCGCGTGCTCAAGCGAATGAAAGAGCTAAACTACCGCCCGAACCTGGCGGCGCGCGCGCTCGTCACCGGTCGCAGCTACATCGCCGGGCTGGTGGTGCCTGACCTGGTTCACCCGTTTTTCGGCCAGGTGGCAAAGGGTCTTTCCAACGGGTTGCGCAAGAAGGGCTACAGCCTGGTGCTGTCTTCTTCCGAGGATGACCCCGCACTGGAGCGGCAGGAGATCGAACTGCTTCTGGCCCGGCGGGTGGACGTGCTGATTGTGGCTTCCACGCAGTCCTCGGTGGAGACCTTCCATCGCCTGGAAGAGCAGAAGATTCCGTATGTGCTGATCGACCGTAGGTTCCATGGGCTGGCGGCGAACTTCGTGGGTGTGGACGATGCAGCGGTAGGCGAACTGGCGACGGCCCACCTGATGGACGCCGGGTGCCGGCGGATCGCGCATATCGGCGGCCCAAACGTGAGTACCGCGCTGGGCCGCGTGGCGGGCTTCCGGCGCGCGCTCCAGGCTGGGGGCATGGCAGTTGCGCCCGAGTACGTCGAGATGCGGGAGCACGGTGACGACGCCGGCGCTGCCAGCGGCTACAAGGCAATGCAACGCATGCTGGCGCTGTCGCCGCCGCCAGACGGCGTGTTTTGCTACAACGACCCCACCGCCATGGGCGCGATGAAGGCCGTACTGGAAGCCGGTTTGCGCGTCCCGCAGGACGTGGCGGTAGCCGGTTGCGGCAACGTGGCGTATGCGGAGTTCCTGCGCGTGCCGCTGACCAGCGTGGACCAGCAGAGCGGCGCCATCGGGGAACGTACCGCCCGGATGGCGCTGGCGCTGCTCGAAAAGGGGGCGCCGCCGCGTCCTAAGACGGTGCTGCTCAGCCCGAAACTAGTGGTGCGGGCCTCAACGCTGCGGCCCCGGAGGTAAGCGGTTTGGCAGTGGTCCTCCTCACTTGAGCATGGCTAAGGCTGCCCGCGCGCCCAGAAGGTCGGGGCTGGACTCTACTGCCTGTGTCAGCTCCGCTTTGGCCTTCTCCCGATCGTTCAGCCCGAGGTAGCCCAGTCCCATCATGTAGTGCGCGTCGGCCAACCGCACGCGCGGCGACTGCTGACGGGCAGATCCACCACGGCGACCGCCGCCGCCGGTCTGTTGCGGCTGCTGGAGTGCACGCTGTCCGGATTCAACCAGGCCCTGAAACAACTGCCGCGCCCTCTCGGTTTGGCCGAGTTTCTGATAGCACATCGCCTGATAGTAGGACTGCGCGCCGCCGCCGGCATTACCGGCGCCAAACCCCGCGCCAACCGCCGAAGAGCCCCACGTCACGGGAGGCCCGCCTCCAACCGCCGGACCACTGGCGCCACGACGGCCGCCTCCGGCCGAAGGCGGCGCAATCCCGCTGTTCCAGGACTCGGCGGCTTTGGCGCGGTCGCCCATCGCGTCATAGGCCACTCCGGTCCAGTAAGCAAGCTCAGTGCCGCGGCTGCCCGCACCCCCGCGTCCCATGCCACCCGACGGAAGATTGGCGGGCAACGTGACGGCAGTCTGGAGATCCGTCAGTGCCTCCTGGTACCGCTTGGCGGCAATGTTCTGCTGGCCACGGAGCAGGTGGGCGTTGGTCCAGTGTTCACCCACGTTCAGATTGGCGCCCTCCGCCACGGCGAACTTCCGTCCGGTCATCATCTGGATGGCATCGTCGTATTTGCCCATGGCCACCTTTAGCGCTACGGCGCGGTTTTGCGCGTCATCCCGCTGCGCGACCACATCCGCATTCTTCTCGAACAGTGGAAGCCGCTTCTCGATGGGGACACCGGCCTGCGTGTAAGCGTCATCCAATTCGGTGAAATGCAGTGGGTACTTCCGTTCGAGGGAGACCGCTTTCTCCAGCTCCGTGATGGACTTATTCAGGTCGCTCCCGGACTTCTGGTGGGTGTAGGCCGTCGCCAGATTGCGGTGCACGATGGAAAACGAGGGGTCGAGAGCGGCGGAAGCCTCCCACATCCTGGTGGCCTCCTCCGGTTGCCAGTCATACAGCAGATTGCCGAGGTAGTAAGGCGCCCGCGCGTCGCGCGGGTTTGCCTTCATCGCTGCCCGAAGCACATCGATGGCTTCATTCTGAAAAGGGAACACATAATCCGGCGGCATGGTCATGGCCAGCCGGTAGTACTCCGATGCCTTCGGCGCCTGTCCCAACTTTTCGGCGAAATAACCCAGGTAGTAGTAGACCATGGCGTTGACTCTGGCCTTGTCGGGGGCCGCGGCCGTCGCCTGCCGCAGCACATCCAGGCCGTCTTGCCAGAGACCGGCGCTGAGGTATTCCGCGGCCGTCTCCTGAGCGGTGGCCGGATGTTCATTCATTGTGGAGGACATGACTCTGGCCGCCTCCGGAGTTTTCGATGCCAGCCAGCGTTCCGCCATGGAGCGCACGTCCAGCGGGTCGGCCTTGTGCGCGGCCGAGGCCAGCACCTGGAGAGCCTCCTTGGGGCGCCCCATGTGGCGCAGAACGGCCGCTTTCAGGTTCTGCGTCCGGATGCTCAGGGCATCCGAGTCAATCGAGCGGTTGACGAAATCGAGGGCGGCCGTCATGTCACCGCGCCCCGTGGCGATCTCCGCCAGCGAGTAGTATCCCACCGCCTTCCATGCCTTGCTCCACGTGGCCTTGTAGAAATTCGTGTAGGCTTCATCGGTCTTGCCCGCGGCTTTCAAGGTGGCCCCGAGGTAGTAGATCGCCTCCACGTCTTTCGGCGTAGTGAACTGGTCCGTGAGCCTGACAATCGCCTTGCGGAGATACCGCTCGGCTTCTTCGTACCTGGCTCTCGTGTAGGCGGTGATTCCGAGGACGGTGTTTACGCCCGATTAGATACAACTCTTCGTTGGTCTTGACATCCGCCGGCGGTCCCGGCCGGACGGTACCCTCGGGCATCGGTTCCGGCTTCAAGCG
This sequence comes from Candidatus Solibacter sp., assembly GCA_026394025.1. Lineage (GTDB taxonomy): Bacteria > Acidobacteriota > Terriglobia > Bryobacterales > Bryobacteraceae > Solibacter. Next base: position 4,078 of record JAPKZC010000924.1, on the reverse strand, counting down.
GATGGGCGAGTAGGAGACGAGTTCCTTGCCGCCGTCGGAAATCGAGGCGACCAGATCGTGTTCATCCGTGCCCGCGGGAACGGGGACCTGCTTCACATATGGCTTACCAGGGTCGATCGCGATTTTCTCCTGAAGCAACACTTTGCTGCCGGCCTTGAGCATCACCGTGGCCGCGGGACGAGCCGAGGTAGTGTAGAAGCCCACCTTCGCATTGCCGTTGCTCACGTCCAGGTTTACCGCGGCGTCCAGGTTGGCTTTCTTCACGCCGCCGATGTCCCGGAAGGGGTACCAACTCATCGAGAAGCTGCGTGTTTCGTAGGGCTGCAACCAACTGTAGTCAGGCTGGTTGTCCGAATACGCCCCCACCATCAATTCGAGGTACGGTCCATCGTCGTCGGTGAGTATCCCGTCCCAACTGCGGCCGCTCTGGCCATTGCCCCAGGTGAAGAACTTCTTGCCCGGTACGACGTTGTGGTCCGCCACGCTCATCGTGCCTGCCTGTTTGCCGTGATCGTAGCCGGCAAAAAAATCGTCCGAGTAGTTCCAGGCGAAAACCGAATTCGATGAGATATGGTTCTTGTACCAACTGATATCCACGCCCTTGCCGGGTTCGGCGCCTGGGAACGTGTTGGAGACCGGCCATTTCTGGAACGAACGCTTGCTGTGGCCGGTGCCGTACTGCGTACTGGGCGGGAAGATGACCTGGTAGTTCTCGTTGGCGTGAACGGCCACGTTGGCGAAAGACAGCATGGTGTTCACCTCGGGCGTGCGATTCACGATTCTTAGCGACGCCTCCAGATAGGCCTTGCCGGGCCGCAACGTGTACCCCACCGCCCACCGCATGCGCTGTCGCACTTCGAGTTCACCTACCCAGACTGTCCTGCTGCCGTCCGCATTCTCCTCGATGCTGTACTGCACCGGGCTGAAAGTGCTGGCGCGATGATGGTGCGGAATATTCCACTCGACCCCGCCGGAAATCCAAGCGCCGAGCAGGCCGATCAGCGCGGGTTTGATCACGTGCTGGCGGTAGAAAAAGTTGTAGTTGTTGGTCTTGTCCAGACCCTCGAATATGCGGCCGCCAATCTCCGGGAGAATGCCGATCCGCAGGTACTCGTTCTCCAGGTAGACGATCTTGTAGCTCTTGTCAACCTTCTTGCCGGTCAGCGAGTCGTACATCGCGTAGGGGTATACCGGGGCCTGTGCCCCCTGGGACGACCTGCCGAAGAAGAACATCGGATTCAGTTCGGGCGCCCCGGCCAGATACGTCGGGATAACGGCCTTCGTCTCCCAGACCTTCACCGGTGGAACGTCGGCGGCCGCGAGGATTGACGAACCGATGAGCAATGCCGCTACCAGGCACGGCGCCATCGCTGGATGGAATGGTCTACGAAACATGAGGGTCTCCTTCAATGAATTGCAGTTTGTTCGCTCAGGATCCGGTTTTTCACCTCCGAATAGGGCCATCCCAAAGCGGGCTGCTTTGGGGCCACAATCGAAGTTCAACGGAAGCCTCGCGCGCCGGGAGCATGTTTTAGCCTGGCGCGCCATATTAATCACAATGTCCAAGCCATTGACATGCTAATGGTACGCCAGTAGGATGGCAATGGGCAAAGGGCGGTG
>JAPKZC010000924.1:1321-2422 GCA_026394025.1 Candidatus Solibacter sp. | reverse complement strand
TACTGGCATGAACATTAAATTCGCGTTAATCGCTGTCGCTTTCTGCGTCGCCACTTCCGCCCAGACCGGGGGAAATCGTGTAACCGTGCGCCCGAAGGATACCGGGGCAGCGTTGGTTAACCCAGGCATGGGCTGGCAATTTCACCATTACGACAATAACATCCGAAACTACGGTTTGAACCTCGAACCCTCCGATACCGTCGACGAATTTCCGGGCGTGAGTTCCGTCTATTTGCGTCTGGCGTGGTCCTTCATCGAGCCGCAGGAGGGCAAATTCAACTGGTCGATTGTCGATACACCTGCCGCGCGCTGGATCGCCAAGGGCAAACAGGTGGCTTTCCGCTTCACCTGCTCGGAAGGAACGCCGTACGCCACGCCGGAATGGGTGCGAAAAGCCGGCGCCAAAGGCTACCTCCATTCCGGCAAGGGCGTATTGGCCGAGGGCAGGACGTGGGAGCCGGATTTCGACGATCCGATCTTCCTCGACAAGCTCGATCATTTTCTGGCGGCAGCCGCCGCGCGCTACGACGGAAGCCCCGATGTGGCCTTCATCGACGTGGCTTCGTTCGGCATCTGGGGGGAGGGACACACGTATGCCAGCACGCTGCTGCCCTACTCGGCAGCCACCGTCCGCCGCCACATCGATTTGCACAAGAAGAACTTCAAGCGCACGTTGATAGTGGCCAACGACGATTTCGCCAACCAGGGGCGCGGGCTGGAAGCCATCGAGTACGCCCGCCAGATGGGTCTGGCGTTGCGCGACGACAGCATCCTGGTGCAAGGCGGCGAACGCGCCTACCTGCATGCCTATCTCGCCCCGCTGTTCTGGCCGCAGACGCCCGTGATCCTGGAATCGGAACACTACGGCGGGTCGAAGAAGCGCGGCGCATGGGGAGACGGGAGCCTGTACCTGCAAGCCATCGAGGACTACCACGCCAGTTACGCCACGGTGCATTGGTATCCGCGCGAGTTTCTGCAAGAGTGCCGTCCCCTGATCGACAAGATCAACCTGCGGCTCGGATACCGGCTCCAGCTTCAGGAGGCATCCTGGCCCGCCGAGGTGCGGCGCAACGAACCGCTCACCGTGGGTTATCGCTGGCG
>JAPKZC010000924.1:0-1306 GCA_026394025.1 Candidatus Solibacter sp. | reverse complement strand
CATCGCGGGGGTATTCGTGGATGAGGAGTTCGATGTGCGAACTCTGCCGGTGGGGCCGCCGGAGAAAGCCGAACCCGTCGGGCGGGAGGCGAAGGCGATTTCGCAGGCGTCCAAGCCGTTAATGGCCTTCGCGCTGCCGCCGGCGAACATTCTCAAACCGGGAGCGTACACGGTCTGGATGTCCGTCGGCACGCGTGCCGGCACGCCCAAGATCGCGCTTCCCCTGGCGGACGAAGACGGCCAGCGCCGCTATCGTCTGGGCGAGATCCGCATCGTCGATTAGACCCGCGAGATAGCTGGGCCAATTCACCATTCCGGCTCCGGCACGAATTGAATTCGGATTTCGCGCTCCGTTAGGCTGGTGGCACGTGAGAGAATTGATCACAGCGCTGTTCGTGGCCGATTCCAGATCCACACGCCACCGGGCGCAGTTCGAGGAAAAGGAGAGCAATGATGGACTTGAATCAGAATTCTCTGTGGCCGGACAGAAGGCAGTTCGCCAAGGCGGCCCTGGGAGGCGCGGCGCTACTGGCTTCCGCCGGGAGGAGTTCCGCTACGCTTCGGCCGATCCCGCCGGGCATCAAGATCGGCACGGGCGGCGGGCAACCGACCGAGGAGAACATGCTATACCTCAAGCAGCTTGGGGTGAAATGGGTGAGCCTTGCGGCCTCTCAGCAGAATGCCACGGCCGAGGGCTTCACCCAGATGCGCGAGCAATGGGAAGCCGGCGGCTTCAAGGTGTACAACATCGGCAGCGGAGTTGGCCCCAGCGGCAGCCTGCATAACATGCCGGAGGTCACACTGAACCTGCCCGGGCGCGACCAGAAGATCGAGGAATACCTGAATTACATCCGTTACCTCGGCAAAGCCGGCATCCCGTACTCCACCTACGCCCACATGGGCAACGACATCTGGTCGAGCGGCCGCATCACGACCGCGCGCGGATATGAGGCCCGCGACCTGGACATGGCCAGCCCCAACCGCCGGGGAACTTGGGGTGGCCAGACTTACGTGGAGCCCCTCTCCCATGGCCGTGTCTTCTCCAAAGAGGAGATCTGGGAAAACTACACCTACTTCATCAAGAAGGTGGTCCCGGTGGCCGAAGAGGCTGGTGTTCGCATCGGGATTCACCCGGATGATCCTCCGCAGCCCGTCCTGGCGGGAGTCCCACGCTGCATTTTCAGCAGTTTCGAGGGCTACAAGAAAGCCCTGGAGATCGCTAACAGCCCCAATATCGGTATGTGCTTGTGCGTGGGCTGCTGGCTCGAAGGCGGGCCGCTGATGGGCAAGGACGCGGTCGACACCA
>JAPKZC010000246.1:4068-8535 GCA_026394025.1 Candidatus Solibacter sp. | reverse complement strand
TACGCGCGCGGCGACACGACGCTCACCGCGTTGCGCTTTTCCGGGACCGAGGCGCTGGCCTCGGCCCGCAAGACGACGCAGCAGGGTGGGTTCACGCTGGTGGAACTCTCGCGCGACACGTGGACGCGCGGCGAAGACGGCTGGGAGCTGACCGAACACGTACCGGTATCGCGCGGGTACGAGACGGCGGCGCCCGAACCGGAGACCGTGCGCGCGGTGGCCGAGGACCTCAAGCTGTACGCGGTCCCGTTGAACGGGCTGGAACCGTTTCGCGCGTCGGCGGGGTGCGTGGCGATACACCGTGCCGATCTGCCGGAGGGATCGGGGGAACAGGTGCTGGCGGCGGCGGGAATCGCACATTTTTTCCTGGATCTGCGCCGCGTTCCGGGGGGGAGCGCGCTGGGGCGCTGGCTGGCCGAGCCGCATCTGTTTCATGGGCAGCCGGGCACGTTGGCGAAAAGCTGCGATGCGTTGGTTTTCGTGGAGGCGGGCGGCACGTCGAAGAACTGAACGCTGGCATGGACGACAGCTCCCCGCGAAATCCCAACGGTTAAGCACCCACTCCCGCGAAGCATGACAGACCGCGCAAGGCGATGGTCCGTCCTGCTCTAGCTGTCCAGGAACGTCAGCAGGCGACTGACCTTATCCAGCGGCAGGGGCTCGCGATTCAGCACGATCTGGATCATGGTGGTGGTGAAGGGGCAGAACATCGACCCGTTGCCCGCACCCAGGTCGTCCAAGTCAATCTCCACCGGCTCCGCCCGGGATCCCAGTTGCTTGGCCTCGCTGCCGTATCCCTGATAGGCCAGCAGTTCCGTGCCGGTGGAAGCGTTGATGCGGGCGCGTAGTTTGACGCCGCCGCTGGAGAGTCCCGCGGGCAGACGCACGTGGAAACAGCGGTAGCTGGAGTCCGGTCCATAGGCGTGGACGTCGGTGTACATCTCATGGAACGGCACCCAGTCGCCGTCGGGCTGCTGGGTGAGCACCTCGATCATGTAGTCGGAGATGCCGTCGCCGCGTTCATCGCAGGCAAAGACGACGAACTGCTGCCAGCCTTCCAACTGGCTGGCGGCGCTGTGGCCGAAAATGTGGCCGAAGAACTTCTTCAAGTCGCCTTCCAGTCCGGCGGCTTCGGCGCCCGGATTGACCTTCATCTTCGACAGCCCTGCCTGGCTGTACTGCTGCGCGCGGCCGAGCCAGGCATCGTGCGCTTCGCCGCCCGGTTCGCCCACCTTGAGGAAGGCGGCCACGAGGTCCATCATGCCAGCCTCGGGCTGGCTGATCAGGGTGCCGTGATTGCGCCCGTCGACGGCGATCATGGGGATGTCCAGGCGGCGATCGGCCCAGGGGGTGATGGTGATGCGGCTGGCGCCGGCCACCGGAATCCGCGTCAGGTCGATGGTGATCTTGCGGGCGTTGAGGCTGCAGCCGGACCAGCGGACGGTGCCGTCGGTACCGGGATCGTTGGCCACGCTGGCCAGGCCCTCGTAGGGTGAATTGCCGATGAAGACGGCGACGTAGGGGCTGTTGGGGCCACGGTCGTAGAAGGGTTCGGGACCGAGCAGGTCGAGATGCGCCAGGTCCCAGGTGAATTTGCTGCCCAGTTCGAGGCCCTCCAGCACGCGATCGCCGGCCTCCATGAAATCGGGGCCGAGTTGTCGATTGCCTTTCACCATGGCGCCCAGCCAGGTGCGGCCTTTGTGCGCCTGCGGGGAGCCCCACGTGGCTGGCGCGACGCCAATCAGGTGCTTGAGGCGTTTGAGCCGCGGATTGGTCGCCGGAGCGCCTGCGTTGGCCAGCCACGCGCGCAGCACCAGCATGCCGGTGGAGTGCACGATGGCGTCGAATTCCTGAGTTTCGTTGCCGAAGACCTGGTGCATGCGGAAGGCGCGATCCAGACCTTCGGCGATGTCCTTGATGGTGATTTCGTTGTTCAACGAAATGTAGTTGCAGATATCGATGTCTTTGGAATCGATGCCGCGGGAAACCAGGGCCCGCTTGAGATTTTCGAAGTCCTTACCTGCGGCGGAATACCCGTGAATCAGAACCAGTGGGCGTGCCATATTTTCTCCTTTTCGTTGTTAGCGTCCATGCTTGAGACCGATCAGAAATGTCACCATACCGAAGCCGCCGATGGCCAGACCGGCAATCCGGTTCATCCAGCGGATGGCGTGTTGGTCAAAACGGCCGCGGAAGCGGTTGACCATCAGCACCAGAATCACCCACCAAAGCATCGACCCGCAGAAGATTCCTCCCACCAGCAGGAACGTCAGCCACCATTCGCGATGTTGGCCCATCCCGAGGCCGGCAAGCACAGCTAGAAACGAGAGGACCGTGGTGGGATTCGTCAGGGTAAGCAGCAGAGTCGATGCGAAGTCCGAATGCGCCGTACCGTCCTCGGCGGGCAGATTCGCCGCCTGCGCCGGCTTGCGAAAGTAGATCGCACCGATGGCCAGCAGCAGCAAGCCCCCAATCACGCGGATCCAGAACTCCTCGCGCTTCAGGAACTGGATCAGGAAGGTGATGCTGAAGCCCGCGATGGCGCCGTACAGGGCGTCCGCCGTGGCCGCGCCGAAGCCCGACATCAGGCCGGAAATGCGTCCCCGGGAAAGCGTGCGCGAGGCGCACAGCACGTTGACAGGTCCCACGGGCACCGCAATCGCCAAACCAGCCACCAGACCTTTGGACAATAACCACAGGCCGATCAACTCACCCTCCATACTCCTCGATAGCTTACCGCAAGTCGATGCCCACCGGCCGGAAAGAATCGCACTTTGGCGACTTCAACGGGAAGGCCAGAAAAGGAACAAAAAACGAATTTTGAACCAGAGTTTTTCATCTGTTTAGATTAAACCGTTTCAGGCCCACGACAAGTCATAGATAATAAACCGCTTTTAATTTGGCCGTCAACGTGATGCAACCGTTAGGACTTTTTGTACTCCAGGACGGAAACAAGGATCAATGAAAAATATCAAGTGGTACAAAGTAGGCGGAATACTGACTGCGGCGCTGCTATGCGCAACGGTCTTGAATGCCGATACCTTTAGCGTCGGTAATGTCGGGAGCTGGAACGTCGGCAGCGGCCAGGTAAACGGCAAATTCCAGGTTCAGACGATAGATGATTTCGCGGGTCTGGGCGCCTTGGAACTGGGGCTCCGGGCTCAGCAGCGCCGGATCGGGCCGATTGACCCCGTCGGCGACGATTACTTCGTTAACGCGGGACCGGACATCGGTGCGTCTAACCCCAACATGGCTTGGTGGAACTTCGATTGGTCCGCCTTGGGCGCAGCCGCGGCAGGCATAGACCACCTTTGGCTCACAATTAGCACTCCGGATGCCAGCTCGGGTCCATTTGACTTGATAACCGATCGTCAGGACTCGTCGAACATGGGATACGCAGGTTGGTTTCCGTCATTCGATATGAACAAAGCCACTACGTATCACTTCGAATTGACCGCCGAGGAAGACGTGGTTGGGATCGGAGCTGTGGTCAGCAACGCGACAGAGATGGATGTTGTGGTCACCCCGGAACCGTCGGAGATGGCCATGGTAACGGTCCTCTTCGGCGCGGTGCTTGTTTTCGTTCGCCGCCGGAAACTGGCTGCGTAGTATTCCTCGTCTCGTCCGCTTAAAGAGAGGGTCCGAACCCTCTCTTTACCATCTTTCGCGGAGCCCTCTGCTTCGCAACTTCCCCCACATTGCCAAGGCATCCTGAACACGTGAGAAAGTCCTGGGACTCTCTCCGTGCAAAAGGGTACTTCCGGGACTTGTATGTCTGCCCGTAAGAGCCCACAATCCACTTGAATGACGATCACTTATGCGGACGGGACCGCGGTTGAAGCTCTCCTCCTCTCTTTCGAGGAAGGTGTGCTGAGACTCGCGATCGCCGGGGACGACGACGTCCGTGTCTTCTCCTGCATCGACGGGGTGTGCCGGGCGGAAAACGGCCAGCAGGTGCAGCTCAAATACTCCCAAAACGACCGGACCGCGCCAGCCTCCGAAGAGAGCCACTTCATTTGTTGCAGGAAGGTGGGGCGGCAACTCATCGGTAATCTGATGAACGGGTCGGAGGTGCAGGACGCTGGCACGGACCCGTTCTTCGTGTTCTCCGCGGAGAAGCGGCGCGTTCGGGTCACCGTCGTGCGCAGCATGTACCGCAGAACCATCAGTCAGCTCGCTCCACAGTGAGGCTCGCGGCGAGGGCGGACCGGGTTCACGCGCAGGCGCGGATGGCCGTGGCCGGACTTTTGGCGTCAAGTGAAAATATGTGGGAAGCCAGTGGGCCGCTGGATCTTTGTTATCCGCACACCAGCGTTTGGCCCTTAAATTGCATAAAAAAGCCCGTGCGCGAGCTCCATAGACGTGTGGGTAAAACAGGCTGGCTCCTGGCGTTTGCCGTGGTGATTCTCGCTTGTGCCCTGCCGGTGAAGGCGGATACGCTCGTTGTCGATCATACCGTTACACCAG
>JAPKZC010000246.1:0-4000 GCA_026394025.1 Candidatus Solibacter sp. | reverse complement strand
TCCTTCAGTCCGGATTCGCTCCCACACGCGGGGGTACCCGAGGATGGGTTAGCCTTCGCGGTGGTCCCCGCTGAAACCGACACTTTCGATTTGATGGCAGGCCGGCGCGACGACCGTCCCGAGAGCGGCACGGCGGGAGTGCGGCGTTTCGTCCTCCTCACGATCCTTTTCGGTGCAGCCCTTCGGTACTTGACCTCTCCCGCCTTTTACGAGTGGGCAGCCGACGTTTTCGATCCGCTCGACGGCTACTGAGGGGACCGCCGAAATCCGCCCGATTGCGGAGGCCGGCAATTCACCGCTGTCCCACTTCTGACCGCCAGGACGCCCGTAACGATTTGAACCCATTCCATCTTGGCTACGGTATCAATCGTCTCTGGTTTGTGGAGTACGGCGGTGGCGTCGGGGAAAGATCGCACATCGGAGTGCGAGCCTTCGTAGACGGCAATCACTTTGAAATCCGTCCGGGCGCGGCCCAGGTGAGTAGCGAACGCGAGCGCCTGCGGCAGCGTGGCATTGATCACCAGCAGGTCAACCGCGAGCTTCACCTTCGCGAGCAGAGACTCGGCGGCGGGAACGCTGAGGGCAGGCCAGGTTTCATACCCGGCCCGGTCAAGAGCCTGTCCGAGCCAGAAAGCAAACCCCAAATCGTCGTCAACGACCAGAACCGTCTTCACATGTTTCAACTTGCAAAGCTGTGGGTGAACCCTCCAATCGGCTAGCAATCGATACGCCAGACGATTTCAGCTTTGTTATCATACGCTTACAATATGGCTACTGGAGAATCATTGGCCAGAAGGTGAAGCAAGAGGGGAAAAAGTGTGAGAAATTCGCCCACAAGTACTTCAGGTACTAGAGCGTCGCCCCTTCGACGGCCTGCAAGGCAGGTCAATTGCCGCTGGCAGTCATGGACGCTTTGGCGGGTGCTTCCGAGCCTGCGGAGTAGCGCGAGGATTTGTCCTCGACACCGAGCTTCTTCATCTTGTAGAGCAACGCCTTGTAGTCGATTTTCAACAATGCGGCGGCCTGCTTCCGATTCCAGCGGGTGGAATTCAGGGCCGCCAGAATCGCGTCCGTCTCGGCCAGTTTCTTGGCCGTGGTCACCTGCTCCAGAATTGGCGCTTCCTTGGACTGTGCGGGTTGGGAATGGTCCTCGGCTAGAGCGGGCCAGCACGTCCGCATCCTGAATCACCAGGAACTTCCGCACGCAGTTCTCCAGCTCGCGGACATTGCCTGGCCACTGGTACGTCATCAGGGCGTGTTTGAGATCCATGGTGATGGCGGGCGGTGTCACCCCAGCCACGGCGTGCCGCTTGATGAGGAACTCCGCCATGGGCACGATGTCTTCGGTGCGTTCCCGCAGCGGTGGGAGGACCAGATTGATGACGTTTAGCCGGTAGTACAGGTCTTCGCGGAAGGTGCGGTCGCTGATCGCCAGCTCAAGATCCCGGTGAGTGGCAGCCATGACGCGCACGTCCACTTTGATGGTTTCCTTGCCGCCAATGCGCTGGAACTCGTGGTCCTGGAGCACCTGGAGCAGTTTGGCCTGAAGCCGCACGTCCATGTCGCCGATCTCGTCGAGCAGCATGGTGCCGCCGTCGGCCATCTCGAACATGCCGGCCTTCTTCTGAAACGCGCCGGTGAACGCGCCACGCTCGTAACCGAAGAGTTCGCTTTCGACCAATTCGGAAGGCAGCGCGGCGCAATTAAGCTTGAAGAAGGGTCTGTGGCCGCGGGGTGACTGGGCGTGAAGTTCGCGGGCAAATCACCTCTTTGCCGGTGCCGGTTTCGCCCTGGATGAGGACCGGGGCCTCGGACCATCCGATCTGACCCACCAGCGCTTGAATCTCCTTCATGCGGATATTCCGGCCCACGAATGTCTTGGCGGCCGGCGCGGCGGTCCGCAACGGCGGAACGTACTCCGTTCCCTTCATCTCCAGCGCGCGGGTCACGGCCTTGCGCAGATCATCGTGAGCGACGGGCTTGCAGAGGAAGTCCGTGGCGCCGGTCTTCATGGCGGTGACAACGTTCAAGGTGGATGAAGCCCCCGATACGATAATCACCGGAAGACCGGGATGGATGCGGCGGATTTCCCGCAGGGTATCGATGCCGTCGCGGTTGGGCATCATGATATCCAGCAGCACGGCGGCAATGTCGGACCTGGTAGATTGCAGGCACGACAAGACCTCATCACCGTCCTGGGCCAGTTCGACGGAATAGCCCAAACACTTCAGGGCCATTTCGAGGTATCCTCGAACCTCCATTTCATCCTCGCCAACCAGTATCGTTCGCCCGTTGTCTGATGTCTGCATGTGCGTTTCGCTTTTCCTTCTCCACAGCTCAAGCTGTTCTTTGTATAGGTTCCACTGCGTGAATGGCTTCCGGCCTGTGCACCGGGAGAACGATCGAAAACATGGGCCCCAATTCGGTATTCTCTGCCCAGACGTGGCCATCGTGCTGGGTGATAATCATCCTGCTGATGGCCAGGCCGAGCCCCCCTCCGGAGCGGTCGCGTCCCGCATATGAGGTGTACTCTTCAAAGATGTGGTCGATATGCTCCGCCGGGATGGGATTACCGGAATCGCGGATATCGATTCGGTAGCTGTTCGGTTCCGAAACGGAGCGGCGCCGCCGTTCCACGGCAAGCGGAAGGGACGATTTCGTTGCTCGGCGCTCCCAAAAGTACGGATAGCCACGAAGTTCGATGGTGCCGGCCCTGGGAGCGAATTTGCAGGCGTTGTCCAGGACGTTAATGAGAACCTGTTCGATCTGGCCCGCCTCGAAATACAGAGGGTAGTCGCAGGGGACGAGGTCGGCAGTGATCGCGATGGCTTTGTCGTCGGCGAATGGCGTGATTTCGTGCAGGGCCTGTCCCAGGCACTCCCGAATGTCCCCGCGTTGCAGGTCCAGCCGGCGCTTTACGTGGCGCCCAACGCTCAACTGGAACATGGCGGCTGCCATGCGCGAGAGCCGCTTGGTGCTGTGCTGCATGCGGCGCAGGACTTCGCGCTGGTTTTCCGTCAAGGGACCCAGGGGCTCGCCGAGGAGGAGCCCGCAATACCCGCTGACGGCGGTGAGCGGGGCCCGAAAATCGTGGACGGCGCGCGCGAGGAACGTGGTGCGGTCCTGATCGTACTCCTGGAGTTTCAGATTGGTTTGGATGAGGCACTGCAAAATCTCGTCACGGTCGGCGCGCAGAGAGTTGGCCATGGAGGTCCGATCGTCGTGCGCCGAAACGGCCAGTCCCAGGAACGCCGCAAGCGTCGCGCGGGTGACGGGTTTGAGCAGAATGTGGGAGTCGGCGGAGGCACGGCTCCGAAAGCCGGCCAGATCCTTGCGTTGAACCAGGAACAGGTGCCTGGAGGGGCTGTGCGTGGTGTACTCCGGCAACGCCATGGCGGGGTGATAGTCCCACAACCAAAGGTCGGAGCCATCGTCGTCTTCCTGGCTGGCGACTGCGGAGAGATCCCAACTGTGGCCAGGGATTTCAGCGAGGCTCTCGCGGCAGAGCTTGTACAGTTCGGGATCTTCGGAAACTAGTTTTACGTACATTTACCTTTTTTTTGGTCCAAAAAGTGTTGGATTCCCCTGCTCAACAAAAATGGGACTCAATCAGTGCAGCGGATCGCGCTTTGAGCCCCGACTGCGATGAATCATACAGGTACACGTCACAGCATAAGCGCAGAAGCGAGGACAGTCAAGGCACAGTAGGGGTTCAGTACTGTCAGAATTTAGGCAAAAGTACTACTTTTGGGCACTCATGGTGAAACGTGGGCGTACTACGGAAAAACCTTGAGACTTGTTGCAAGTTATTGGATTTTCAGAAAACTGGCAGCCCCCAGAGGCCCGCCGAGGATGGCAGCGAAAGTGCACACTCTCATATTACCGAAATCTATGTCCGCCAACCCTCTGGAACGGTTTGCAGTCTGCGGTGACCTGAACAAGGTCGCCGAACTGGAGAATGCGCGTCCATTTGAGCGCCGGAAAAGAGCGCGAAACCACT
>JAPKZC010000419.1:7331-9430 GCA_026394025.1 Candidatus Solibacter sp. | reverse complement strand
GGCCTACCTCTTCCGAGTTGATTTCGGGCTCCAGCCACAGGTAGCTGGGCACGCAAAGTCCCACCACGAAAAACAAGGCCAGAGCGGCAGGCAGCAGACGCAGGGCCAGGAGAAACCTCCCGGCCAAGTGGGGGCGCATGCGCCGCGCGGCGCGTACCGCAGCGGGGCCGCTGAGAGAAACCACCACGCCCAGCGCACTGTTGAGGACGAAAAACACGGCCAGACAAAGAAAGAGTAAACGCAACAGGTACGGCGCCATCATAGCTTTGCGCTCCGGCACAGCTGCTGGCGCCGCCGCTTGATCTTTTTTTCCAACTCGTCGAGCAAGGCTTCATCGTGGCGGCCCACCGCCTCCACCAGGCAGGAGATCAGCAGATCGCTGGAAAGCTCCGCGACCGAGAGGAAGCCCGCCACAAAATCGCCCGCGCGCTTACGCTCCCACTCCGCGCGATTCAGGGTGGGTGAGTAGTAGAAAGCGCGGTCGGTCTTACGCCGGGCCAGCAGACCCTTCTTGAAGAGGCGGTCGAGCGTGGTCATCACCGTGGTGTAAGCCAGAGGGCGGCCCACGCGATCCACTACTTCGCGCACGTTGCATTCGCCGTCCAGCCACAGGATCTCCATCACGGTGACCTCCAGCGGACCTAACGGCTGGTGGACGTGCGCACGGTCTTTGAAAAGTCCCATCATGAAGGTGGATGGCCGACAGGCTGAATTCTAGCGCATTCCCGCGCCTACTTCTTGGCGGGAACCGCCGCGGGCGCGCCAGCCAGCATCTTATCGATCTCGCGCGAAAGACCGTTGCCTTCGAAAACGTCCTTCGTGAGCACGCCATACTGCCACTGATTACGAATCAATCCGCCGGCGTCGATCAGATAGACGGCCGGCAGGTCGATGCCTGACGAACGAACGTAGGACACCGCCACCTGGCCCTGATCGTACAGCAGCGGGTAGGTGAGCTTGTGCCCGTTGGCGAACTGCATCATGGTTTGTGGATTATCCGGCGGGTTGGCGATGGCTAGAATGGCCAGTTTGTCGGCGTACTTGAGCTTCAGGCTGTTGAGCACCGCGCTGAAGGCGGCGCAGTGCGGGCAAGTGGTGGCCATGAACTCCAGCACGACGATCTTGCCGCGGTAGTCGGCGAGATCCTGCCATTGTCCGCTGGTATCGATCAGGCAAAAGCCCGGCGCGCGGCGCAGCGGGTTGGCGGCAAAAAGGGCAACTCCGCAGAGCAAGGTTGCAACGATTTTTTTCATGACGATTTCACCTTAACACGGGCTTCCGCCCACCATTTTCCCGAGCGATTCCTCATACGGCGCGCGGGCCACGCCGTTCTCGGTGATGATGGCGGTGACGTAGCGCGCCGGCGTCACATCGAAGGCCGGGTTCTGCACCGCAGTGCCCTCAGGCGCGACCGCGTGACCGAAAACATGCGTCACCTCGGATGCCGCACGCTGTTCGATGGGGATCTGGTCGCCGGAAGCCAGCGTCAGATCGAGCGTCGAAACCGGCGCGGCGACGAAGAACGGCACGCCGTTTTCCCTGGCCAGCACGGCTACGGAGTAGGTGCCGATTTTATTGGCCACGTCGCCATTGGCGGCGATGCGGTCCGCCCCCACCACCACGCAACCGATGCGGCCCGACTTCAGGAAGTGGCCGGCCATATTGTCGGTGATCAAAGTGGTTGGGATGCCATCCTGCTGGAGTTCCCAGACGGTGAGGCGCGCGCCTTGCAGGAACGGGCGGGTCTCATCGGCAAAGACGTCGATCTGCTTGCCGCTCTCGCGGGCGGCACGGATTACGCCCAGCGCCGTGCCGTACCCGGCGGTGGCCAGGGCGCCGGCATTGCAGTGGGTGAGCACGGTCTTGTGGTCCGGCACCAGCGGCGCGCCGTGGCGGCCGATGGCGCGGTTGATGGCGATATCTTCTTCGCGCACCAGTTGCGCTTCCTGAACCAGCCGCTGGCGGATCTCGCCGACGGGCTTGCCGCGAAGCGTGCCGTACAGCCGCTTCATGCGGTCGATCGCCCAAAAAAGATTGACCGCGGTGGGGCGCGTTTTGGCGAGGGTCCGGCAGATCTCGTCCACCTGTGAATCCAGATC
>JAPKZC010000419.1:0-7321 GCA_026394025.1 Candidatus Solibacter sp. | reverse complement strand
AGACGTGTGCTCTTCCGATCTCCGATGGCGACTCCCATGGCGGCGGCCACACCGATGGCCGGCGCGCCGCGGATGATCATGTCGCGGATGGCGGCGGCCACTTCCTGGTAATTCCGGCAGGTCACGTACTCTTCATGCAGCGGCAGGCGGGTCTGGTCAATCATGACCACGCCGCGCGGCGTCCATTCGATTGTTTCGACCATGTGTGGGCTTACTCTCAGCCTATCACTGGAGCGGGAGCGGCTTACCTTTTGCGGATGGCAGCGGCACTCCCAGAAGCTTCGCGATGGTGGGCGCCACGTCCAGGTTGGAGATTTTCGCCGGTAGCGCGCCCGAGCGAACGCCGAAGCCGCTGGCGATGAACAGGGCATCCAGTTCGGGGTCGCTGGCCAGGTATCCGTGGCTGCCGCGCTGTTGCGGAACGGCGGCCGTCACCGGGCCGCCGGTGGCGCCAGAGAACGAATATCCGTCCTTGGCCGTGAGCAGCAACTGGCTCATCTGCGGGTCCCGGGCGGGCGTGGGAAGACCGAGGGCGGCAAAACCGTCCGCGCCGACCACCTTGTCTATCCCCTCGACGCCTTGGAGCGCCTGCACAGCTTTGGGGAGGAACTCCGCCGCTTGCGTCTGGTCGATATAGACCATCGCCGTGCCGCCTTCCGGCAGCACATACACTTTGCCGGCAAGCCCCGCTGATGCCAGGGCCACCGTCGCTCGAATCTCCTTCGTGTAGCCCTTGAACCCGTGGTCCGACACCACCAGGAAAGTGGTGCGCTCGTCCATGCCCGCCTCGTGCACCGCGGCCACCACCTTCTCCACGCAGCTATCCAGAAACGCCATGGCGCTGGTTCCGGCCAGGGTCCTGGGGCCGAATTGATGGTGTACGGAATCGAGCGAGAGGAAGTGCAACAGCATCAGGTTGGGCCGGTGCTCGCGAATGAGATGCACCGCCGCCTTGGTCCAGATCTGGTCGCGGAACAGGATGTTCGCCTTGGTGAAATCCGTGACGTCGGCGGCGGCGACGGCGCCTTTGCGGATCATTTCCTTCCTGTTCCACCGCGCCCTCCGGCGTCGCCCATTCGCTGAACGGCCAAGTGATCGTGGGCGCGTTGTTGATGGCGACCCAATCGATTTGTGCCGTGGTCAGGCCAGCCTTGTGCGCGGCATCGTAGACCGTCGGGGCATGGACCATCTTCACTTTGTCGATCATGGGGTCAACCTTGATGGGCGGCCATGTGCCCGTCGGCACCAGGCTGCCGTTGACCAGCAGTCCGTGTTCATCCGCGTGCACGCCAGTGACGAGAGTGGTGTGGTTGGGCCAGGTGATGGTGGGATTGATGGTGGTCATGCGCGCGGTGACGCCTTGGCGGATCAGGCGGCGCAGGGTAGGGATCGGCAGTTGGGCGTCTTCCAGGGCGTAGGCGGGAAAGCCGTCCAGACTGATCACGATCACCATGCGCTGCCGCGGCGGCGCCTGGGCGGACACGGGCCCGCACAATGTGACGCCCGCCGCCAGTGCGAGGGCGAGGGTCATCGCGATTCTGCTTCTCATTTGGTAGACCTCATTTCTCCAGTGTCGCGCAGGGAGGGCGCCGTCAACCACTATTACCTTCGACCGCGGAGGAGATCGAGAATGGCTACGTCGCTTCCGACCAGAACACCACGCGCCCTGCAATATTCGAGAACACTGGCGTGGTAGAAGTCACGGTTCAAGGTGCACAGGATTTCGGCTCGACCAACCACGGCGGTATGAACGACCGGGTCGTCGTCCGCATCCGATGGAACGACGCGTGGCGCAGGTCCCGGGAAAACGATCTCCGATACTTCCCTTGCTCTGATGTAGCTGAGGTATTCCGCGACCTCTGGATCAGTCAGCTTTGTTGCGGTTCGAACGCGGCCATAATCGAAAACGCGCTCAAGCTCCTTCAGAAGAAATGGCGATAGGAGCAAAACGTGCTCCGGTGAATTGACTATGAGTAGGAGGAGTTCCCTCGCTGGTCCTTTGGCCTTCGCATTTGCTCGCACAAGGATATTCGTGTCAAGGACGATCCTCATGTACGCTTGTGCCGCACAGCGTGGAGGGCTTCATCGATCGCCGCATCGATTTCCTCTTCCGGAAGACCGTTGGCTTTGTCCGCACGGCGATTGAGGAACGCTTCCAAATTCCGTGCCACTGCGGCCCGGCCTTCCGAAGGCGGGACCCGTTGCGGAGGAACGGCAGCGACGCTAATCTCCTCGTCAGGTGCAATCGACCGGCCTAGAAGCTGCTCAACGGCGGACTTCACCGCTTGGGGTAAATCGCTCGCCTTTTGAATCGAGACATTCTGCATGGCCGGAATCTCCTGCTAATTCTCATGGTACCAAGCTAATTCTCTGCCGGCCCCCATACGCGCTTATGTGCGGACTGCTCCTTCAGGGACCTCACGGGACTAACTCTTGAAAGCCAGCGCTCTTCGCGATAGCGACGAAGCAGCTTCCGGCGTAGCAATTCGCTTTCAGCAGCAGGAGAAGAGCTAATTTCTCCCAGGCCACTGGCTCCTCACTGCCGCCGAGTATAGCCCACGCGGTGGGATGGGCGAGCTTGGAATATACCTTATAGAAGTCCCTGTACTCGGCTTCCCGATTGACTTAATCCGTTACGCAGTGAAGGATGCGCTGGTTCGGTAGAAACTCGGTTTTATCAATGTGGAACAGCAAGGCACGTAGTGATTCCAGCAGTCCTTGTCCGGCACGCAGGGTGTTAGGTAGGTCAAAACTCGCCAGATTGGCCACTTTGCCAGAGTACCATCACTCCCGTGATACGCCGGTCACGGAAGTTGCCAACATAGGCTTCTGACCACTTGGACTCTTTGTCCGGCGCGGGCAGCCCACCGAGCCATCCGTTTTGCGCTATTGTGGCAGGCCCTTGGCCATCAGCCACAGCCCGAACTGAAAGGCGTTGTAAGCGGAGTGCATGCCGGCCGCGGCTTTGGTGGACCCGGTGGCCTGGCGCATCCAGCCGAACGCAACGCCGGATACCGAAATCAGCAGCACGTGGCGCCAGGATCTGCCGTACTCCTCATAGTGCAGCATGCCGAAGGGAATGGCTGTTAGCAGAATCCCGGCGAGGGCGCCCAGGCTGCGCACCAGCAGAGGTTGTAGGAACCCGCGGAACAGCAGTTCTTCACAGACCGGGGCCACAACAGTGCCGAAGACGGCGACCAGGATCAGCGACGTCGGGTTTTTGAGCAGCTCCGTGAGTGGATTCTCGGTATGCGGCGTTCGAATCAGCGCGCCGAGTAGCGATACCGCCACGGCGGGGCCCACTCCGCTGGCAGCAACGGAGAAAAATGGCAGACGCGGCGCAACCCAGCCGAGGGAGCGCCAGAACGGGCGATCGTACTGCATACGGCAGAGGACCACAAGAGTGCCGAACAGCAGCGCGTAGAACGCGAACTGCGCGGCCAGAAGTTCCCAGGTCTTCACGGCGGGGTGCAGATGGAGGATCCAAAACGCCGCCTTCACCAGGCCAAAACCGAGCAGCATGCAGGGAATGGCGAGACCGGCGAAGATCAGGAGGTCCGCGTAGCCCCAAAAGGGATCGCGTTCCGGCGGAGGCGCCGGGGGCTCTGGCAGCAGCGGCTCCAGCGGCGACGGATGAAGCGGTGCTGGCCCTTCCGGCTCTTCCATCATGGATATTTCTCGATGAGCGCGGCGGCCAGCAGCGGGATCATCAGCTCGTGGTGCCCGGTGATGGCGTAGCCTTTGCCGCCGGAGGCGGCGTGGGGGCGCTCCACCACATTGACGCGCGGCCGGTAGTGCTGGAGGAAATCGAAATTCGCGGTGGTGAACTCAGCCAGCGGGCGCCCCAGATTGCGCACCGCGGAGACGGCCTTGAGGAAGACCTCTGGGAGCAGGACGGCGGAGCCGACGTTGAGATAGATGCCGCCCTGGTGAAGTTCCGTGACCAGACCGCAGAAGAGGCGGAAGTCGCGATGGGAGGCGCTGCCGATGGCCGCGCCGTCCGCCGCCGGGTGGGTGTGCGGGGTATCGGTGCCGATGGCGACGTGCACGGTCACGGGAACGCGGGCGCGGTACGCGTGGAGCAGGAGGCTGGCTTCCGGACATGCGTTCGGGGCTTCACGCTGGTCGAGCGCGCGCCCCAGCGCTTCCCCCATGCCGATGCCGTCGCGGTCGCCTGCGACAATGGCGCGGTTCATCTCACGCCCGGTCTCTTCAGCGGCGCCGAAGCGCCCGTCGGGCAGGACCGCCTCTACGTCTTCGCTGGTGTGTCCGGCGAGAGCGATCTCGAAATCGTGAATCGCAGCCGAACCGTTGAGCACGAAACCGGTGACGTAGCCGCGGCGCATCAGATCCAGCAACACGGGCGCGAGGCCGCACTTGATGACATGCCCGCCCATGCCCCACAGGATTGCCCTTTGCTTGCGGCGCGCACCGGCCAGCGCGTCCACCACGGCGCGAAAACTATCGGCGGCGAGGAGGTGCGGCAACGAATCCAGCAGGCCCGCAACGCCGGACGCGGGTTGGTACGCGGCGGCGAAATCGGAGACCTTCACCTTGCCACCGCGCTCCGCGAGACCGACGGTTTTCAGGTTGGCGAAATCCAGGGGCTGCTGCGCGTAGCGGCTCATGGGAGGGCCTCGGGAAGGGTGGCGGGCACGTCCGAGCTGCGCTCGGATGCACAAGGCGGAGCCTTATGCCACCTCATTTGAGCACCTTGCGCAGGGCTTCGGCGGTGTAGCTTTTCTTGTGGCGGGCCACCTGCTCGGGGGTGCCGGAGACCACGATGCGGCCGCCGTACTCGCCGCCATCGGGGCCCAGGTCGATGATCCAATCCGCGGTCTTCATCACATCCAGATTATGCTCGATCACCACCACAGTGTTACCCAGGTCCACCAGACGTTGCAAAACGTCGAGCAGTTTTCGGACGTCGTCGAAGTGCAGGCCGGTGGTGGGCTCATCCAACAGGTAGAAAGTCTTGCCGGTCTGCCGCTTGCTCAATTCCTTGGCCAGCTTGATACGCTGCGCCTCGCCGCCGGAAAGCGTGGTGGCGGATTGTCCGAGGTGGACGTAGCCGAGGCCCACATCGTGCAGCGTCTGCAGCTTGATGCGGATTTGCGGCAGATTCTCCATCAGTGGCAGGGCGTCCTCGACGGTGGCTTCCAGCAGGTCGGCGATGCTGTATCCCTTGAACTTGACCTGAAGGGTTTCGCGATTGTAGCGGCGGCCGCGGCAGAGATCGCAGGTCACGTACACGTCGGGCAGGAAATTCATCTCGATGCGCTTGAGTCCGTCGCCCTGGCATGCTTCGCAGCGCCCGCCCTTGACGTTGAAGCTGAAGCGGCCTGGCTTGTAGCCGCGCTCGCGCGACTCGGGCAGCATGGCGTAGAGGTCGCGGATGGGGGTGAAGAGGCCGGTGTAGGTGGCGGGGTTGGAGCGCGGGGTGCGGCCGATGGCGGCCTGGTCGATGCGGATCACCTTGTCCAGAAGCTGTATGCCCTCGATGGAACTGTGAGCGCCGGGCTCTTCGTGCGAGCCGTAGACTTCCTTGGCCAGCGCGCGGTAGAGAATCTCGTTGATCAGGGTGGATTTTCCGCTGCCGGAAACGCCGGTGACCACGGTGAGCAGGCCGAGCGGGATTTCGGCATCCACCTCTTTCAGATTGTGCTCGCGCGCGCCGCGGATGGCCAACTTCTGGCCGTTGGCCTTACGGCGCGACGCGGGGACGGGAATGCTCCGCGCGCCGGAGAGATACTGGCCGGTGAGGGACGCCGGATTGCGCTCGATTTCGGCGGGGGTGCCAGAGGCCACCAACTCGCCGCCGAGACGTCCGGCGCCGGGGCCGAGATCGATGACGTAATCCGCGCGTTCGATGGTTTCGTGGTCATGCTCCACCACGAGCACGGTGTTGCCCATGTCGCGCAGGTGGGTGAGGGTATCGAGCAGGCGGTTGTTGTCGCGGGGATGGAGGCCGATGGAAGGCTCGTCGAGCACGTAGAGCACGCCGCGCAGTTTGGAGCCGATCTGGGTGGCCAGGCGGATGCGCTGCGCTTCGCCGCCGGAGAGGGTGGCGGAGGAGCGGTCGAGGCTGAGATAGTCCAGGCCGACGGCGGAGAGAAATTCCAGGCGGCGGCGGATCTCGTCTACCACGCGGCCGGCGATCTGGTTCTCGCGGCCGGTGAGTTCCCAGTTGCGGACCGTCATGAGGGCGCGGGAAATGGCCAGGCCGGTGAATTCGCCGATGGCGAAGTTCTTCACGCGCACCGCGAGGCTGGCGGGACGCAGGCGCCTGCCGTGGCAGGCCGGGCACTCGGCGGGCGACATGTAATCGGTGAGCCATTCGCGATAGGCTTCGCCGGTACCTTGGTGCGTCTCGTCGAGAACGGCGAGGATGCCGGGCAATCCGCCGGCGCCATCCAGCAGGGTTTCGCGCGCCTTTTTGGGGAGCTCTTCGAACGGCTTGGAAAGACTGATACGGTTCTTTTTGGCAAGTTCCTCGATACGCTGCTGCATCTGCCAGGAGCCCGCCCCGGGGCCGAGGCCGCCATCGAACAGCGGCTTGGCGGCATCGACAATCACCTTGGCGGGGTCGAAGGTCCATTTGCTGCCCAATCCATGACACTCCTCGCACGCTCCGTACGGGCTGTTGAAGGAGAACGATCGCGGCTCCAACTGCGGAATGCCGGCGCCGCATTCGGTGCACGCCAACTTCTGCGAGTACAGGCGTTCCTCGCCGTTGACGACGGCGATCAGCACGAGGCCGTTGGCGAGCTTGGTGGCAGTCTCGATGGACGCCTCCAGGCGTTTCTCGATTCCGGGTTTTACCAGCAGCCGGTCCACCACAACTTCGATGGTGTGATTCTTGCGTTTGTCGAGGGCCATGTCCTCATCCAGAGAACGCAGAACGCCATCGATGCGCGCGCGGACAAAGCCCTGGCGGGCGAGCTTCTCAAGATCCTTCTT
Organism: Candidatus Solibacter sp.; assembly: GCA_026394025.1. Taxonomy (GTDB): domain Bacteria; phylum Acidobacteriota; class Terriglobia; order Bryobacterales; family Bryobacteraceae; genus Solibacter. The sequence goes on along the minus strand of JAPKZC010000419.1, from coordinate 361 downwards.
GTATTCGCCCTTGCGGCCGCGGACCACCGGCGCCAACACCATGAGGCGATCTTCGGATTTCAGCGCGAGCACGTGCTGCAGAATCTGCTCCGTGGTCTGCTGCGAGATTTCGTTGCCGCAGACCGGGCAATGCGGCACGCCGATGGAGGAGTAGAGCAGGCGCAGGTAGTCGTAAATTTCGGTGATGGTGCCGACGGTGGAGCGCGGGCTGCGGCTGGTGGTTTTCTGTTCGATGGAAATGGCGGGGCTCAGACCGTCGATGGAATCGACGTCGGGGCGCTCCATCTGGTCCAGGAACTGGCGCGCGTAAGTGGAGAGGGTTTCGACGTCGCGCCGCTGGCCCTCGGCCTGGCCGGCGCGG
>JAPKZC010000442.1:12913-13261 GCA_026394025.1 Candidatus Solibacter sp. | reverse complement strand
CACACGGTGTCGTACAGATTGATGATGCAGAACAGCCCATCCCGACGGGGACGTTTAGGGACGAAAAGGTACTCAAAGACGGACGCCTGCAGCTTTGTCCACGCCCTGGGCGTCCGATTGTTTCGCAGATGTGGCCAAGCTGCAGCTGCGTGGCTAAGTTCCTGGCTCCCGACCTCAGGCCACCCCGACGTCGATGCTCGCCCAGGGAAAGCCAGGTCGACCAGCCAGGTGCTCATGCTTTGGGTGTGCTGAACCGCCTCGCACTTGAAGGGTGCAGCTGTGACGCATCGATGGTAGCGGCCAAACCAGAGTCCCGCACCGATTTTCACCATGACCCGCGAGAACCGG
>JAPKZC010000442.1:7448-12883 GCA_026394025.1 Candidatus Solibacter sp. | reverse complement strand
AAAGGATGCGCCCATCCTCTCCGGCGACGTGAGCTCGGTTCATCTTCTGGCTGAGCAATGGGGAGTGCTCAAGCGACCGGGCCACTACTCCTCCGGGTGCCGTCTTCTCCCGTGAGATCTCTCCAAACCCGACGAGATGGAGCGCGTCTCTGACATAGCGCTCGTCATCGGAATAGCCGTTATTGCATTTCCGGCATGCCGGAACCGTCAACAGGTTAGGCGGCAGAGGTTCTTCTAAGAGCAGCTTTGGGGGGACGTGATCCCTCGTATCCGCAGCCCCGGCACAGTAGATGCAAACCTCCGGCGACCTCAAAAGCGATTGCTGCCTCGGAAAGCTCCTGGAGTTGTCTCGTTGATCCAATCGATTGCACCTATCGCAAGAGCAGCATCCCTGGCCGCGCAGCGTGGCTGCCGAAACAGACCTGCAACGTGGTAAATGCCTGGCTGCGGATACGGAATACCGCCGACTCATTTCCAAGCACATCCAAGGCACAACTGCTCACAAGAAGGCAGTTTACGAAGAGTGCGTAGGCGGCCTTGCTCCCACCATCAGCCGAAAGCCAAAGGGGGGAAACCTTCCACACGGATTGAGGAAGCGTGCTTTTGAACCGTTTGGCAGTCTCGACGGGTACGAGGCATCCACCTGTGAGCCGTGCCACTATCAGATTGCCCTGCACATGATCGCAGGCTGGACTTGTTTCGACTGCAATCGGAACCACCTGCCCCGCAACTTCATTGACACTCTTCCGGAACTCCTCGGGCGGCTGCTTTCCCCTCGGGAGGAGCGTCTCAACCATCGTCGCGGCACCCGGAAACAACGGAGCCAGGCTCGGCGCCTTCAAGGAATAGACACTACCGGGCCGCGGGGTGTTGAGTTCATCGAAAGAACAGTGGAGCATAGAGTTGATTCGCGCTTTCGCTTCGATCTCGCAGTCTGCCTTGGAGTCATCAGTAAGAAGGTCCTTGGCCGCCTCTTCAAGATCGGGGCTCGGCATCGCCACGCGACCCTCCAGCTTGTCACCGTGCAGCGGGATTATCGAGTGGCAGAACGCCTTGAATGCACCTGCGCCAGTGGACATCCCGATGTCGCCGACAAACTCGCTCGCACAACTGTGCATGATTCGAAGCATCGCCCTGCTCCAGGCTTCACGCCACTTGTCGGGATCGCCATCCGATCCGGATGCAATCGCGGCAAGTTCGCCGACCACCTCGCCACCCGCAGCGGCCGAGGCCTGCTCCCATCTCTGGAGCATCCACATTGGGCCGCGCTTCTTTAGTTCTTCATCGATTCGTGCGGCCAACGCCGGAACGTCCTTGCATTCCTCCTTACCGATCGTAACGAAGGCGTACGGACGCGCAATTTCCGCGTTGGGGAAAATGTAATTGTCGAGATCTGCCACTAGCTCGGGGTGCTTCGTAAAGGCCACGGCGACGTAGGGACCGTTGTTTTTGCTGATGACCCGCCGGATGCAATTTGCGAGGGCAGCGACCTTCGACTTCGCGTCCGCACCAGCGCCCACTATGTCCATATCCAGAAACGCGAACCGAACTCCGGACAACGGCTTGTAAGTGGCTTCGCTTTCGAGAGTGGCCGGATCGATGTACAGCGGAGCTGCGCCAATCCTCCACAGACCTCGAACCAAGTCAAGGATCTCAGACTCGACATCGTCGATGATCACGACACGGACTCCGTTTAGGCTAGCCACTTCGCACCTCCAAACAAGAGCGCGACGACGGCGCCGTCGAAGTCGGGAGGCAATGTGACGTCGTCCCGCTCCGGGAACAGCAACTTGCCACCCTGAACCTTCATCACTTGGTCGGCCAAGTGAAGCCCGAGTCCCATACCATCCGGCTTGCGGCTCATAAACGGCTCAACCAAGTACTCCGGCGGATCGTTGAAACCGGGACCATTGTCGGCGACCACGATAGCCGGACCATCCGCAAAATCACGGCTCGTTCCGATGTAAAGCTTCTTCTCGCCTGATTTGTTCTTTGGCCCCCACTTGTTGTCGAGCCACCAGATAGAGTTGTCAATCAGGTTCATGACCGTGGCCACGAGAAGGCGCTTACTACATTTGGCTTCGAAGTCAGCGGTCAGTTTCCGCGTCACGGTAACGCTGTGGGCCTGCAATCGGAGCTCAGTATTGAATAATGATGCACGTACGAGGGCAGTGGCCTTTTCGCGTGATTCCCCGGAGCGCCGTGCCAATGCACCGAGACCTTCGACCAGTTCCGCCAGGTGCCGAGCCATCGAAACTACCTGCGGCGACGCACCGTATTCATCAGCAGCCTTCACGAGGTTCGTAATCCCTTTCTCGACCTCGTGGATCACAATCGTCAGGCTCAGCCCTGCGCTGGCCGACGTAAGGAAACGGTCTCGAATTGCTGTGAAGTCAGTTTCAATTCGGTCAAGGAACGGGGTCAGTTCTTTCAGGTTCTTTCGCTCGACAACTTCACGGACTGCAGTCAGGTCCGCAAGAACCGGCTCCCGGAATCTCCCCTTGGTATAGGCCTGTCTGATTCGCGCCTTGTCCTGATTACGCTCGGCCTCGATCTGCTCGATAGAACGCAGAACCGCTTCCCGAAAAAGCGAGAACGCCGGGCTGTCCACAAAACCCTCACGGTTCGTCTTTTCGATGAGGTCACGGCTCTGTGTGAGATCAAGCGACACCGCACCTATAACAAGGTTGTTGCTGATCCTGCCGGTGGGCGTGTTGACGCGCCTACCCCCAAGACCCAGCCAGTCGTCACCTGGCTCGCCGTAGTTATAAACCCGGATTCCGTCCCGATAAACGCGGATTCCCCCAACGCTGTCGAGAAAATCCTTCAACCCCTTTTTGTCAGTCACGCCGAGAGCGAGGATCTGCGGCTCACGATCAAAAATTGACAGCCTGATTTCGACAGGGCCGATGCCGTATTGCCGCAAGTCAATGTGCTTGTTCTGACGGCCGTCCCGTGATTGCAGTCGGCACTCCACGTCCTCACGTCGGCGCCCATGAACACGATCCCTCATCGCTGCCAAGGGCCGAAATTCGTAGGTATAGGTGAATGAGTCTCCCTCAATTCGCCCACTTCCGTAAAATAGAGCGTAGTCCCTGACGTGCTCCATCGTCAGCAAACCCACCAGCCAATCACGTTCCGTCCGGTCGGTCAGGACGAGTTGTGGCACGAACGATCCGGCGTCCTCGAATGGAGAGCAGATTGACGTGACCGCGCGGCTCAGGTCCCGAACCATTCCGCGCGTCCAGTCATTCCGAAGGCGCGTAATCTCAATCCTTGTTCCGGTCCTCGCGCCTGTGAATACCTCGGCTTTTCTCTCGGCAACGACGACGGGAATGTCCGCAAGATAGGTCTTCTGCTCAAACTGTTCCCAGTCAATGTGGGCGTGCACTTCGGCGTGCCCCTTCTTCCTGGTGGTCAATTGAACTTTCAGCCCCAGTTTGTGGGCGGCGAATCGGCCGATGCCTTTCTCCCCGAGTGGAGATCGATGGAAGATGGGAGTCCTGAAGCCTTCCTCTCGCTGCTTCGTTCGGTAATCTGTGCCGGGCTCCAACCAAACCTTGGTGACCGTATCGAGGTCCATCCCAGTCCCTGAGTCCTCCACAACAATCCGCCCGGCAATTCTATCCGAGACATTTGACATCGTGATCGTGGTGTCGGGCGAGTCGGCGTCGTAGGCGTTTTTGACGAGTTCGAAGACCGCAATTCCTGGATCGCGGATCAACTGGTCACCAAGCAGCAGCAACATCCGCGCGCGCGGTTTAAACGCCTGCTTTACCTCCCTGTACTCTGGCATTCAGTCCCCTTTCGCTTCCGGCGAGGTCGGCCGCGGCAATGCCTGCAGGACCCGCGTCCGAGAAATAACTGCGGCGAACACACGCACACCCGCTGGCGTCGCGCCGCCGGTGCCACTGCCGACCTCGGCGAACGGATATATCGCGGTCACCTTCCTGTTATTGAGATCACCCACGGGCGGTCCCGACCGATTCCCGGATCACCGACCCGGTGGTAGATACCCACTCCAACGCGCAGGAGTCCTTGCAGGCACTCGATTCCTCACGGAGGTTGAGAGCCCGGAAGACCATCATTTCACAGGACTTCATCGCGGTCAAATTATCCTTTCGGGGAGCGCTTGATGCCAAATCTGATAAAACGCCGAAGCTTCTTCACTCACCTCAACGCACCTCTGGAATCCCCGGCCCAGGGTCACTGTACGACGCGCCCCGAACTGCTTCCCAGCACTCGGTTTTCTTCGCCCACTCCGAGATCATTCTCCCGCCGGCAGAGTCATGCAGGACCTTATTGACCTCGGCAGCCCACGTCTGAATCTGCGTTTTCAACTCCGCTGAGATGTCTTGCCGGAGCCAGATCTTGTCCAGATCGAGCTTCGGACCAAGGCGATTTGCCACACATAAGCTTGTAGGCAGGAACATCCGGCAACGGAGGCGACGTCTCGGCGTCGTTATTGGTAAGGTCGGCCATGAACCTTTCGAAGTTCTTTTGGGTGCCGAAGCTAACGGAGTCCGGTCTCTGCGCCCACGCGTTCAAATACTTGGCCAGATCCGTCTTGGTGATTCTCCGGCTCGTTGGTATCGATTCCTTGAGCTGCCGTAGTCGCGCCGGTGTCGTACCTTCACGTAAGAGCATGGTGTTGTAACTGCCTGCCGCCCGTTCGTAGAACCAGCGACCGATGCCGTCGGGGCAGTACGTCGACAACGCCAGGTTTTCGATCTGGACGTGGAAGGGCTTATTCGCAGACAGATCGGACAGCTTGACGGAGGTTTGACTGTTCGCAAACCTGGAGATGTCAGAAATCAGAGCCTCTTCCGCGATCGAATCTTGTGAACGCAGAGCGATGATTTTGGCAGGCACACGGACGCGGCGAAGATCAATCTCCGGATTCTTCTTCTTGCTGAAATAAATCGACGCGGTTGTTTGGCCGCCATTCACGATTTGCATACCCTTCAGCCAGAGGATGCCTGGGCCCCCATCGCTTGTCTTCCCCAAGTGAACTTCGTCGGCGACAATTACAATCCCGTTGTTGTATGCCATGAATCGTTCCGGCGTCGCCTGGAGCGTTTCGCGGATGCCTTTGTTGACCTTGGTAGTCGCGCTAAGGAAAGAGCGCACATTGGCCTCCAGGAGCCGCCCGCCGTATTTCTCGTACACGAACCGCAGTGCTTCGCCGGGAATAACCGTCATTGCATAGTCGTAATCGGCGGCTTCGCCGGGTACGTAGACATAGGGGAGCGCGCCGCCCGAAACTTCTTCGAAGTTCACGACCAACTCGTCGCGCGGCTTGCCCTCGGACCAATGCCTGTGCAGCCGCTCGATATCCATCACCTCCAGTTTCACGGTCTTGCCACTCACTTCTCGCGGCTTGAAATTCTTGGCTTTTGCTTGCCGATCCGTGAGGACGTATACCCGAATCTGAT
>JAPKZC010000442.1:0-7428 GCA_026394025.1 Candidatus Solibacter sp. | reverse complement strand
TGATCAAGATTGGGGTAGCAATCCTGAATTGTGATCGCGAAGGCATAGGCATCATCGGACTCATCCATGGTCTTTGCCAGTCGCCCTTCCGCGCACTTTGCCAAAAATCGCAGGCACTGTTCGGCGGCTGTCTTCGTTTCTGTATCGGTGATCGGCGTCACGTCGTCGACGCCGCTATACAGACTAACGAATAGATCGAGCTGATCCGTCTCATCGGACATCGCGTAGCCACTAAGGCGCAAAATCGCACTGCCGACCTTCTTGGGAGCGTAGTGGCAGATCTGCGGGTCGAAGGTCATGCCGATCTGCGACATGTGTTGCATCACGACCTCCGCGAAGACCGACTCTGCGTACGGGTAGCCATTCCCTGGGCTGCCGAGACGCTCCCCTATCTCTGATCGCACCTCGGCTTGCGTTTGCCTGAGAAAATCCACCAACTCCATGGCTACATCACCCCCAGTTGATCGAGCGCGACGCGGACCGCAACGGGGTCGGCTTCTATGCCATCGATCTCCAACTCGTAACGGACCGCGATGACCTGTGCCGGAACACTGGCCCTTGTAAAGCGAGGGAATCCATCCCCAACGCGAAGGACCTTTGTCGATACATGTGCGAAGGTCCGCTTGTAGTGCTCCGATACCGCGTCCAGGTATCCAGCGTGAATGAGTTTGACGTTGAGCATATGTTGGGCTGCTGGGTCCTCACCCAAAAATGTGCGCGCATCCTCGATGAGCGTGGGAAGGGACATGCCGGATGAATCCAGGCGAATTCGTACAGCCGCCAGAAAGAGGGGCTGTCGAATCGAGTCATCCAGCTGATCCAAGGATCCGATTGTAGCCGGAAACCCGGCGGTGGCTATGGTGGTTTTGACCTCGACCGCGCCACCTCCGAAAACAAAATCCTGGATGCCGTTCAGCGGTCCGACCCAACCCTCGATGGCCACAACCGCAGGCAAGCCGGCATCCATCACGCCGCGCAGGAATACCAACTCTCCGAATAGCCCTATCTCTGCTTCGGGGCCCAGCGTTGTATCCGTTCCGCGCCGCATGAAATCCTGCCAGGCGCGTATTCTCGCAAGGAAGAGCTGGAAGAGCCTGTCTTCGGCAGTGGTGCTGCCGGCATTCAGGGTCGCGATGACGTCGAGTGCCATCATCGTGAACATGTCGAGGCTGCCTCCCGCCCGGCGTGACAACGCCAGCCAAAGCACGCCACCGCCCTCGGCTCCCAAATCGATATGCGACACCAGAAAGCCTTGGCCTTGGGGCAACTGAGCGGCCGGCGGCACATGCACCGAGGTGAAGCCAACCAACAACGCTTCTTCGTTTCCGGGGAAATGCCTGCCGGCACGAAGCCTGCGAGGTCCAGTGAGCGCAAGTGGAATCGTGCTCCAACCCTCGGTGCCTCCGGCGCTGCCGCCAAGAGCTCGCCATGCGGATAGAAGTTCGTCGTGCTCAGTCTGCCGGGCCATATTCCTGCTCCCAGAGAACATTGTTCACCTTATACTCGACCTTGAGCCCCGAGTTGCTTCCCGGAAAACTGACGCCAAACGCAATGATTGGAGGGGTGCCCTCCGGGAAGTTCGCGTCCGCTTTCATCGGGTCCAGAGCGTACAAGGCAAGGACACCTCTGTCTGGATGCGCCGGAATCCCGTCGGCCCCGAACCCGCGAATCTTCCGGACGGCAGGGCCGCTTGGGGCATCCGGTTCCTTGCTGGTCTTGAGGCGGGCTGGATCGGCGCGCCATGCCTCACGCGTAGCGGAGAGCGCTGCAATCCACGCTGGTTCGTCAAGGTCAATCGACTCGTCACGGGGTGACATCAGTCTACCGATCGAATAGCGATTTTCATTGCCGTCGGAGCTCCTCTGCAGCATGCTGACTGTAATGCCACTGCCAACATCGAGGTCGCTGCCTTGGCCGCCTCCGATGAGGGCGATGGTCCAGTGCGTAAGTTCGCCGACAGTCACCATCGAACGGATAAACTCGCTCAGGAGAGCGCTATTGACTCGGTACGCCTCCGGGTGCGTTCGATATGCCGTCAGGAAGTCTGCAACGTCTGAGGCCGGGACGTTCTCCCAAAGGCAGCCTTGCCACTGGCTCCGGCTGCCGTTGCGTATGCGTTCCGGATCGAACTGTGGTGCAGGAATACGTGACACCAGACTCCTCAGGGCTTCCAGGTTCCGCTTCAAAATCTCGGGATCGCGGTAGAGCGCAACAGTTTCCAGCAACTGCCCGCTGAAAGATAGCATTAGGTTCCTTGCGGTTCGCATCTTCAACCGCGATGTAACCATCAGGATGGAATGTGATTGCACCTTCAGGCCATATTCCCGTGGCGTGGAACCACTTGCAGCCATCAGATCGAATTCCTCTCTCAACTCTTCAGCGGCCTCGGTGATGTGTCCGAACCATTCCAACAATTCCGGCGTGGTGTAGAGGCGACAGAGGTCCAAGTAACCGGGGCGATACCCGAACCACCGTCCCATCTGCATCAGCGTGTCGTACATGCGGGAGGCTCGCAGAAAGTAGCTCACGCAGAGGCCTTCCAGGGTCAATCCCCGTGCGAGCTTATCCCCGCCAATCGCGATGACTTTCAACCCGGCACCTTGGCTGTCCGTATAATCCAGTGCGTCTTTCGCGGTACCGTTGATCATCTTGAGCTGAACATCGGGCAGAACGTCGGGAAGCACGGCCATGATGTCCTCCCACTTCCCGTCGCCGGGAATAGCCAAGTCGGGATACGTGGTGCGAAGCTCCGCTGCCGTCGGTCGGAAGTCCTTTTCCCATAACGTCTTCAACCTATCCAGTATTGGCTCGTGATCGATACCGCGGAGCAACCTCTGGCGCATGTGACGGATGTATTCCTCGACCTGATGGTGCACCGCATGTTGCACGGCGGTGAAGCGGGTAACATGGATAAGCATTGAGGAATGCTCATTTGCCTGCCCGCGTTGACACCGGATGGCGCAAACCAGGACGAAGGCGTCGATCGCCTCCGCAAGTGAAGGAGGCATGGCATCCTGCCCGTGATAGAGCGGCTGGTGCCAGTTCTTGTGATTCTGCGGTATCCACCCACCTTGCCCATCATGCGAGGTGTAGTCCGTGATTGGCCGGATGAGGGGAAGCCCGCGCTCGTCACCGGATTTGAGCCCAAACACTCTCGCCGGCCCCACATAACTGGAGGCCGCCGCGAGGTTAATGATGAAGGCAGATGGAAAGAGGTCAGGACCTTCGTTGCGAGTGGCGCCCCTTTCGTGGATGAATATGTTTGCGAACGGCGTCGCCGTATACCCGACATATGCGGACCTGGTAAACGCATAGAGGATCCGTCGAACGCACCTGTTGATGGCCGTTGGCTGGTGATCTTCGTCTGGCTGGCCGTCGCTGTCAAAAAGTTGCTCGCCGGTGTCGACAGATGCGTGGTCGGCTTCGTCATCGATCAGCATCAGTGGCAGGTGCGTTACGATCCTCCTGCCAGTGACCTGATCTTGCGTGTTCGCGACGTGGTCCCTGAGCCAACTGTACAGACGATCAAGAACCGTTTTGTTTTTTTTGACGACAAACAGCCAGGGTCGCTGCTCGGGTGTGATACCGAGATTTTTCGCAACACTGGTGCTGAAATCTCCTTTGTCTGATCGGTTAGTGGCGTAGTTCGGCCGTATGGCCGGATCTCCATCGATCTCGCCAACGCCGATTATCCTGATCTCGTCCGCGACGGGCTTCGTTTCGAACCCCAGGAACCCTTCGTCAAGGCGCATCTGGGTTTGCGATCTGAGGTTGTTGTGGAGTCCGGCAAGAACGATGATGATCTTGTAACCAGCGTCGGCTGCTTTGCAGATAAGTCCGGTGTAGTTCCCAGTTTTCCCGGACTGGACATGTCCTACAACAAGGCCTCGCCGATCCCAGGGGCCATCCCGTGTCGGATCTTCCAACAAACCGAGGATCGTGTCACTTGACCGATCAAGCGCCTCGACAGCCCTGAACGACAGTTTTCGTTCGAGCCATTCGCGGTACCGCTGCCAGTAGCGCCATTCTCGCCGACGTGCAGCGTTCAACCACTGGACATGACCGGCATCGCTGCGAAGCATCGTGTCCTGGCCGATCCACAGGCTGAAACGCCTGATCAGTTCATCGGTGACCGCGTCCCTGTCCAGACCCTCTCCCCACTTGGGGTTCATCCGGATCACAATCTCGATCTTCCCGGCTATGAGCGCTGGGGTTATCGAGGACCTGTCCTCTTCATCTAGAAGAAGTTCCTGAACGAATTTGACCACCTTCTGTTGGGTTTCGGTCGCCGCTGAATTCACGTTTGCCTCACTGTTCGGGGTTCGGAACGTCGGGTAGATCCATCACGAGGTCGGGATAGTTATGGAATGGCTCCGTGCGCAGCAGCTGTTCTCGCGCCAGCGCAGGCGACAGGCCCTTTCGGCCTGTCAGATTCCTATACATCACATCGAGGACGCCGACCACTTCCGCCGGGGCCGCTCCGGCGAAGCCAGTCCGTGGTGTTTCTTTCGATTCTGTCGTGTCCAGCCAAATCCTCTGGACAGGGATGGTCTCCTCAATGATGCGTAGCATCGCCGTAATCTGAGGACCGAGGCTCCCAGCATCGTCAAGAACGGCCTTCACCGCTGGATGATTGACATCGATCCGATATCTCATGCCGTCCCGGAAATGCTCCGCCCGCCAAGCCTGGACCAGTTGACCACCGGCAACAGGCACTATCTGTCCACGATGGGCAAAGACTCGCCGGGCCCGTTCGCGAGTGTCTTCGGCCAATCGCGTGAGCCTGCTCCGCGCAGTTATTGGCGGACGTGCGGTTGACTTCCTGATATCGATCTTCCACTCCGAATCGGCGGTATTTGGAATATCGAGTCGTATTCTTGCCAGCCTGTGCGCCTCTTCTTTCGTCCAAAGCCGTGCCGGCCCCAGGCCGAGCCAATTCCCTGCCAGGAGCAGCCGCTCGTTCCGGTACACGTAAAACCCCTGCTGTGCCGTCCATCCATCGGGCCCGGCGGCTGACAAATACTCCTGTTCACTCAACCGGTCCTTGTGCGGTAGAACATGGCATTGAACTTCAATTGCGCCGGAATCAACTACCACTGGGTCGATCGGGGATGACCATGTGGCGGGGTGGATCGAAAGGAATGGATCCCAGGGGGCCACCTGCCGTCCGTTAATCGTCAAGCGCAGTCTCGGACGGGACCCGCCCAGGTAGCGGTGAAACACCATTGCCAGGTGGGATTCGATCCTATCCATCAGGTCCAGAAAGTCCTGTTCGGTGAAGCCTGGGACGACTACCCGGTCGAGCACCTCCCAAAGCGCCAACGTCCCGGAAGGGAACCCATTCAGACTGTCGAGGACCGTTTCAGATCCTGGCGCCGCGCCTTCCAGTAGATGCCATCCGCCGTCCTCGCTGGCCGCGAGGAGGTCCAGGTCCCAGCGAAGACAATGGACTTCACCTTCTTTCTTACTCGCAACGGTCAGCCTGCGGCACTGTGAGAACGATGCCGTCTTGAGACCCAGACCGAAGCGTCCTAAGTCTGTGGCACTTCTCGTATCGAGCGGACTGCGCTCGCCCAATCGCATAGCCCGCTCGAGCTCGCCATCGTCCATCCCGTCGCCATTGTCGAGAACGGTGATTCTGCTCGCCGACCCTTTCCAGAAGAACGAAATGGCGACGTCTGTGGCGTGCGCGGAAATACTGTTGTCGATAAGGTCGGCGAGGGCGCTCCCCGAGGTGTATCCAAGCCCGCGAAGAGCCTCGATCATCGCGCTCGCCTTCGGAGGGACATTGCGCGACCTACTCGGAATCATCGTTGATCTCCTCGTCGTCTTGCGCATCATCCGCGGCTGTATGGCCCACACACCAAAGCGCAAGAAGGCGATTGCTGCGCGCTGGATGCCGGAGCTTACGTAGCGCCTTGGCTTCGATCTGGCGGATTCGTTCGCGGGTAAGTTTAAAGCGCTGCCCAATCTCTTCAAGCGTTTGCTCGCTGCCGTCCGCAAGGCCGAAGCGCATTTTGATGATCTGTTCCTCGCGGGGCTTCATGGTCTTGAGAACTCTTGCAGTCTGTTCGCGGAGTTTCCAGCGGTACCGGCTCCTCCGCAGACCGAAGAATTCTGTTGACTTTGCCGACAGGCAATTGAAGTCGCGTCGCCAGATCTTCAGGGGTGGGATCGCGCCCGAGTTCCTGGAGCAGCTGGCGCTGCACTCTCATAACTTTGTTAACGGCCTCGGTCATATGCACGGGGAGACGGATGGTCCGGGACTGATTGGCAATCGCTCGGGTGATGGATTGACGAATCCACCAGGTCCCGTAGGTTGAGAATTTGAATCCGCGACGGTAGTCAAATCGGCTCACGGCTTTCAGCAGGCCGATGTTGCCTTCCTGAATCAGATCCGGCAAGAGCAGACCAGACTTGCCGTATTTTCTAGCAATTGAAATCACCAATCTGAGGTTGGCCTCGGCGAATCGCTCCCTCGCGCGGCTGGCCCTTGAGAGAGCTGCCTCGATCCGCTGACACTTATCACCATCGGATCCCTTCCGTCTTGCGATCTTGCACAGATGCTCGGTGAAACCCCAGGACAGATGCAGGGACTTCACCTCGTCGCTGATTGCAGTCAAAGCACTTGGTTTCTCAGACGATGCCTTCGCGAACGCCAGACGGTGCAGTTCGCGAATTCTAGCAACACGGTTCGCGAGGTCGTCAGCGGAATGATCGTTGGTGGAACCGCTGTTTTCGTCGTCGTCGCCGTCGGGTACGATCAGATCGTTGATTGTCGTGGCATTGTCTTCGTCAAGTACGGCGCTTGTATCGGGAGCGTCCGGATCGATCATGACTTCCAGCAGCGTTTCGCCCCGACCGATAGATTCCGCGACCCGAATAATCTCAGCAATTGCGGGCTCACACTCGCTGATCGTGCTTACGGCTTCCGCCAAGCCTTCTTCCATCTCTTTGCTTAGCGCCGTTTCTTCGTCGCGCGAAAGAAGCTGATTCCGACCGATGTCCTTCAGGTACGCGTTGAATGGATCACCGATGGCTGAGTTCAGGTCCTCCAGGAAAGTGACGGCCTCTTCTGCCAGCGGCCGATAGCCATTGCCGTCATGCTCGTCGTAGTCGTCGCCGGGAGGAGCGCTCTGCCATGATGGCTCCACGACCACGGGATTGTCATCGACCTGAACGCCGAGGTCGCCGAAGGCGAGGAGCAAACGCGCCACGAAATCGTCATCCTTTTCCCGATCATTGCCGGCGGCGAGGGACTCAAGTTGATGCCGCGCGATCCTGCCGCTTCGGATGCCATCTAAGAAGAGTTGCCGGATACCGCTTCGGACGTCCTCTTCGAGATCGTCCCAGAACCGTCGTGGCGTAAGGTCGGGGAACGTGATTTCGACGTCCGACCAGTCCCCCGCAGTGTCGATGGGGATATGC
>JAPKZC010000254.1 GCA_026394025.1 Candidatus Solibacter sp. | reverse complement strand
GCCGCACTGTCGCCATCAAGGTTGTCAAGGCCGGGTTCAACCTACGGTTCGAGCGAGAGGCGATGGCCATCTCGGCGCTGAATCACCCGCACATCTGCACCCTTCACGACGTGGGCGAGCACGAAGGCGCGCCCTATCTGGTGATGGAGTACGTGGACGGCAAGCCTCTGAATGGCCCCCTGCCGGCCGGCGAAGCGCTCCCGTATGCGATGCAGGTCTGCGAGGCGCTGGCGGCGGCCCACAAGGCAGGGATCGTCCACCGGGACTTGAAGCCCGACAACATCCTGCTCACCACTGAAGGCAGCGTGAAGGTGCTGGACTTTGGCTTGGCCAAGCTGCAGCCCAGCCTTGCGGCGCACACCCCCACGGTTACCATGACCGAGCAGGGTGCCATCGCCGGGACCGGTCCCTACATGTCCCCGGAGCAGGCGCAGGGGGAGGCGGTGGACGCGCGGTCGGACATCTTCAGCTTCGGCGCGGTGCTCTATGAACTGCTGAGCGGGCGGCGGGCCTTCCGGGGGGAGACCATGGGGGCGACGTTGGCGGCGGTGATCACCTCCGAGCCTCCGCCGCTGAAGGAAGCGCCCGCGGAGGTGGCGCGGATCGTCGGTAAGATGCTGGCGAAGAAGCGCGAGGCGCGCTACCAGAGCGTGGAGGCTTTGCTGGCCGACCTGGAAGCGGTCGTCACGGGGGCAGCCCGGGCGTCGCGTCGTCGCTGGCTCGCCGTGACGGCCGCGCTGGTGATGGTGGTCGCAGTGGCGGCGGGATTGGATGTCAGAGGACTGCGCACGCGGCTGATCGCTTGGACACGAGCCCCGGCGCCGTCGATCAGGCTGGCCGTGTTGCCGTTCGCGAACTTGAGTGGCGACCCGGAGCAGGAGTACCTGAGCGACGGTCTGACGCAGGAGATGATCACGCAGCTTGGCCGCCTGCACCCCCAGAGCCTAAGCGTCATCGCTCGCACCTCGGTGATGCGGTACAAGAAGAGCGACAAGCCGATCGATCAGGTGGGGCGCGAGCTGGGGGTGGACTACATTCTGGAGGGCAGCGCGCGGCGGGAGGCCGGCCGGGTGCGCATCACGGCCGAGCTGATTCAGGTGCGCAGCCAGACGCAACTATGGTCGGAGAGCTTTGAGCGCGAATTGGCGGGCATCCTGGCCTTACAGAGCGAGGTGGCGCAGAGGGTCGCCGGGGCCTTGGCGCTGAAGCTACTTCCGGCGCAACAGGCTCGGCTGACGAATGTCCGCAGCGTAAACCCCGAGGCATACGATGCCTATCTGAGAGGCCTCCAGCATGGTCAGAGGCTCACGCCAGGTGATCTGGATAGCGCGGAGAAGTACTTCGAGTTGGCGCTGGGCAAAGATCCGAATTACGCGCCGGCTTACGCCGGCATTTCCTTCGTCTGGAGTTGCCGCCAGCAGATCGGCTATGTCCCACCCAGAGAGGCTGGGCCGAAGGCGAAGGCGGCGGCCGAGAGGGCCCTGGCGCTGGATGACACCGTCGCGGAAGGTCATTACGCGCTGGCGACAATCAAGACCTGGACCGACTGGGACTGGGCGGGCGCCGAGCGTGAGTTTAAGCGTGCGATCGAGATCAACCCTAGTTTTCCGGATGCGCGAGCCTATTACTCGCACCTGTTGATGAACGTGCAACGCCCACAGGAAGCGTTGCCGCAGATGGAACGAGCCCTGCAACTAGACCCGTTCAATCCTCTTTTCCAGAGCATGTACGGGGTGGATTTGGCTTACGTGCGCCGGTATGACGACGCGATCGACCAATATCGCAAAGTGCTGCGGACCGCACCAGACAGTCCGGTCGCGCTGAGCAATCTCCCGATCGCCCTTTTCAACAAAGGGATGTACAAAGAGGCTCTCGCCGCATGGAGGACGTCCTTGAACAGTGCCTATGGCAGTGAGGTCGAAAGAGCGCTCGAACAGGGCTACAAGCGAGCGGGCTACCCGGGCGCCATGCGGTATGCGGCGGAGGCACTGGCAGCGCGTGCCCGGAAGACGCACGTACTCCCTATCGACATTGGCACCCTGTATCTCCACGCCGGGGAGAAAGCCCCAGCTCTCGAGTGGCTTGAGAGAGGATTCGAGTCCCGAGACCCTAATCTGCCCTACCTGGGTCTGCCGGAGTTTGACAGCTTGCGTTCGGAGCCGCGCTATCAGTCCCTCCTGCGCCGGATGAATCTGCCGCAATAACGCCATGATCAGCCAGACCATCTCGCATTACGAAATCACCGACAAACTCGGCG
>JAPKZC010000029.1:4306-5859 GCA_026394025.1 Candidatus Solibacter sp. | reverse complement strand
TGGTGGAAGCCCTGGCCGCGCGCGGCCATGAGTGCCGCGCGGTGGCGCGCATCAGCGTGTTCGGTGAGGCCGGACACACGCTGTATCTGGAAACCCTGGCGGCGCGCGGCGTCACGCCGCAGTCGGCCGCGGACGGAGCGGTGGTGTTCGAGCGCGCCGGGGTCCAGGTCCGCGTGGTCACCAACGGCAATCTGCGCGCGCATTTCGCTGCCCAGGCCGAGGCATTCGCTCCCGACGTGATCCTGGTATCCACCGACGACCCGGCGCAGTTGCTGCTCGACGTGGCGCTGCGCAACGCCAAAGCGCGCGTCGTCTACCTGGCGCGCGCCACCCTCGCCCTGCCCTTCGGCCCCGATTGCGCTTTCCCCAGCCAGGCCAAGACGGAGCGCATCCGCGCCTGCGATGTGGTGGTCGGCGTCAGCCAGTACGTGGCCGGTTACATTCACCGGTATGCGGGCATTGACGCCGTGCACGTGCCTATCTCCTTGCTGGAACCCGAAGAGCCGGGGCCCGAGGATTGGCCGCTCCTGGGTCGCTTCGAGAACGAGTTCGTGACCTTCGTCAATCCCTGCGCCGTGAAGGGCATCGCGATCTTCCTGGCGCTGGCCGATGCCTTCCCGAAGACCGCGTTCGCCGCCGTGCCCACATGGGGCACCAACCAACAGGATCGCGCGGCGTTAGAGGCGCGGCCCAATGTGCGCCTGCTCGCGCCCGTCGATGATATCAACCTTCTGCTGGCGCGCACCCGCGTGCTGCTGGTGCCGTCCCTCTGGGCGGAGGCGCGCTCGCGCATCATTCTCGAAGCCCTGCTGCGCGGCGTGCCGGTGATGGCGGCGAAGGTCGGCGGCATCCCCGAGGCCATGATGGGTGTCCCCTACCTTTTGCCCGTGCGCCCCATCGCCAGGTACGAGACCCGCCTGGATGAGCAAATGGTCCCCGTGGCGGAAGTCCCGGCACAGGGCATCGCCCCCTGGCGCGAAGCGCTGGCGCGCCTGCTGGCCGATCGCACTCATTACGAAGAACTCGCCGGCCAGTCGCGCCGCGCCGCCCTGGAGTACGCCCACGAACTCCATGCCGGCCACTTCGAAAAACTCCTGCTGGGCGGGAAGAAACACGCCACGCGGGCCCAGGCGCCGCCTACCCGGCCAACCCTGGAGACCCTCTCCCCGGAGAAGCGCCAACTCCTCGCGCTCCGCCTCCGCAAACAGTCCCTCCCCGCCGCCTGGTTCCCCAACGCCGCCACATCGCCCGCTCCGCGGCTCTTCTGCTTCCCCCACGCCGGCGGCGGCGCAGGCCAGCCTCTGGATCTATCCGGCTGGGCAGCCATCCCCGTCCGGCTGCCAGGCCGCGAATCGCGCCTCGCAGAAGCACCCTTCGAACGCATGGGCCCGCTGGTGGCCGCGCTAGCCGACAACATCGATTCCTACCTCGATCGTCCCTTTGCGTTTTTCGGCCACAGCATGGGGGCGGTGGTGGCATTTGAGCTGGCTCGCGAACTGCGCCGCCGCTCGCGTCCCTTGCCGATGATGCTGATCGCGTCCGGCGCGCGCGCG
>JAPKZC010000029.1:0-4263 GCA_026394025.1 Candidatus Solibacter sp. | reverse complement strand
GCCGGCGCCTTCACGCGAAGCCTTCGTCGAGGAACTGCGCCGCTTGCAGGGCATCCCGAAGGAAGTGCTCGACGACCCGGCGCTGATGCGCGCCATCCTGCCCACGCTGGAAGCTGACGCCGCCCTGTATCGTAATTACATCTACGCGGAAGAGGCGCCGCTGCCCCTTCCGGTTCGCGCCTATGGCGGCGCCGACGACCCCAACGTGCGCCGCGAGCATCTCGATGGATGGGCGGAGCAAACCACGGCGTCTTTCGCCTTGCGCGTTTTTCCGGGAGGGCATTTCTATCTGGCCACTGCGCGCGAGCCGTTGGTGCAGGCGCTGGAGAAGGACCTGGCATGCTGAATTCTGGTGAGATCCACCTTTGGCGCGTACGCCTGAACCGTGGAAAGCCGTCGCCCCCCACGGCGCAGGAAGCGGCGCGCGCCGCCCGGTTTGCCACTCCGGCCCTGCGCCGCCGCTATCTGCGCGCCCACTCCGCCCTGCGCGCCATTCTGGGAAGCGTCACTCGCGCCCCGCTGCAACTTGCGCTCCACGAAAGGGGAAAACCGTACCTGCCCATGGCGCCGGAGATCCGCTTCAATCTGGCGCACTCGAGCGAAACGGCGCTGGTGGCGGTGGCGCGGGACGTCGAGGTTGGCGTGGATATCGAACGTGTCCGGCCCCTGCCGGAGTACGCGGCGATTGCGCAGCGCTACTTTCCCCCGGGTTACACCGCACCCACCGGCGTGCGCGATTTCTTCCGCCACTGGACACGCTTCGAAGCCCTGCTCAAGGCGCATGGAGCCGGGCTCTACGGCGCCGGCGCCACGCCCGAGGGCGTTTGGAGCATCACTGAGATCGATGCCGGCCCAAGATTCACCGCCGCGCTGGCCGTGGAGGGCCCGCCCCTCACCGTGGTCATTCACGATTTCGGAGAGGTGCTCCAATCCTAGCTGCGACCGGGGTACCCTCTGGGTCCGGAGCGGTTTCCGGCAACACGATTCACCATGACAGAAAGAGGATGCATGAAAATTGTAGTGCTTGACGGGTACTGTCTGAATCCGGGCGATCTCTCCTGGGACGCCCTGCGCGAGTTCGGCGAGGTTGCGGTCTATGACCGGACCTCGGCCGCCGAAGCCGAGGCGCGCGCCCACGGAGCCGCCCTTGTGCTCACCAACAAGACGCCGCTCGCCGCGGACACGCTGGCGCGCCTGCCGGAACTGAAATACATCGGCATCCTGGCCACCGGCTACAACGTGGTCGATGTGGACGCGGCGCGGAGACAGGGGATTACCGTCACCAACATTCCCACCTACGGAACCGCCTCGGTGGCGCAGTTCGTCTTCGCCCTCCTGCTGGAGTTGTGCCACAACGTCAAGCTGCACGCCGATTCGGTCCGCGCCGGCGAGTGGTCGCGCCACGCCGATTGGTCGTTCTGGAAGTCGCCGCTTGTCGAACTGGAGGGCAAGACCATGGGCGTGGTCGGGTTCGGCCGCATCGGGCGCAGCGTCGGCCGCATCGCCGACGCCATGGGCATGCGCGTCATCGCCAACTACCCGGGCTTCCGCTGGACCCCACTCGACGAACTGCTCCAAGAAAGCGACGTGGTGAGTCTGCATTCGCCGCTTTTTCCCGAAACCCAGGGCATGATCCACGCGGGCACTTTGGCGCTGATGAAACCCTCGGCGTTTTTGATCAATACCTCGCGCGGCGCCCTGGTGGTGGATCAGGACCTGGCCGACGCGCTGAACGCGGGCCGCCTGGCCGGAGCGGGGTTGGACGTGCTCACCGCGGAGCCTCCCGCGGATAGCAACCCGCTGCTCCGGGCGCGCAACTGTCTGGTCACTCCGCACATCGCCTGGGCCACCCGGGAGGCGCGCGCGCGGCTGATGGATGCAGTGATCGGCAACATTTCGGGTTGGCTGAGCGGAAATCCCCGAAATGTGATAAAGTAACGCTCAAATAGCGGTAACGAAACCTATGGATCGACGAAACTTCTTCATCACCACCGCGGCCACGGCAGCCGCCTCCACCACCGTTTTTGGCAGCCCGAGCGACACCATCCGGGTTGCGACCATCGGACTGCGCGGCCGTGGCAAAGACCACATCAAAGAGATCACCGGTCAGCCCAATGTCGAACTGGTCGCGCTCTGCGACGTTGACAAGAACGTCTTGGACGCGTCGGCTGCCAACGTCGAAAGAATTACCCAGAAGAAGCCTGCGATTTACACCGATTACCGCAAGCTGCTGGAAGACAAATCGATCGATGCCGTCTCCATCGCCACCCCCAACCACTGGCATACGCTGATGACCATCGACGCCTGCCGTGCCGGCAAGGATGTCTACGTCGAAAAGCCATGCACGCACAATATCTTCGAGGCCAAACAGATTGTGGCGGCGGCCCGCAAGTACAACCGGATGGTGCAGCAGGGCAGCCAGAGCCGCTCGTCCGTCGCGCTCCAGGACGGCGTGCAGAAGATGCGCGATGGCTTGATCGGCGATATCTACCTCTCGCGCGGTCTGTGCTTCAAGTGGCGCGACACCATCGGCACCAAGGCGGTGAGCGATCCGCCATCCTTTGTGGATTACGACCTGTGGCAGGGCCCGGCGCAGAAGGTGCCGTTCAAGGAGAACCGCTTCCACTACAACTGGCACTGGTATTGGGCCTACGGCAACGGCGACCTCGGCAACCAGGGCATTCACGAAGTCGATATCGCGCGCTGGGGCCTGGGCGTGAAGTTCCCCACCAAGGTCAGCGCCATCGGCGGCAAGTTTATGTTCGATGACGACCAGGAGACGCCCAACACCCTCAACTGCGCGTTCGAGTTCAATGAAAACGGCAAAAAACAGATGATGGAATTCGAGGTGCGCCACTGGATGAGCCACCACGAAGGCGGCATCGCCGAGGGTGGCAAGGACTCCAACACCATCGGTAATATCTTCTACGGCTCCAAGGGCTACCTGGCGATCGCGGGCTACAACAAGTACACTACCTTCCTGGGCAACAACGGCGAACCCGGCCCCACCATGAGCAAGGGCGGCAGCCACTTCGCCAATTTCTTCGAAGCGGTGCGCAATCGTAAAAAGGAAACTCTGTCGGCGGAAATCGAGGAAGGCGCCGCGTCCACCGTGCTGGTGCACCTGGCCAATATCTCGTATCGTCTGGGACGGACCATCAATTTCGATCCCAAGACCATGACCATCACGGGCGATAAGGATGCGGCCGCCATGATGACGCGCGACTACCGCAAGCCCTTCGTGGTCCCCGAGAAAGTGTAGGTTGGACAGGCCTGCTGGTCTGTCCCGTTACAAATCTATGCCCTATCTAATTGATCGCCGTACCTTCCTGGCGGCGCCGTTCTTCGTTCGCCACTTGATTTCCGCGCCGCCCAGCGGCACGTTGCGCCTTGGCGCTTTCGGCGCCGGTGGCATGGCGTATGTCACCTTAGAGCAACTGGCGCGGCATCCCAAGGTGAAACTCGTCTGTGTGGCCGAGGTCGATTCGGCCCAACTGAAGCAGCTCAAGGCGAAGTATCCCGACGTGCGCGTGTACCAGGATTGGCGCCAGATGCTGGCCACGGAGAAGCGCAATCTCGACGCCGCCTGCGTGGGCACGCCGGACCACATGCACGCGCCCATGGCCATGTCCGCCATGCGCTTGGGGCTCCACGTCTACCAGCAGAAGCCGATGGCGCACAGCATCCACGAGGTCCACATGCTCACCGCCATGGCGCGCAAGAAGAAACTGGTCACCCAGATGGGTATCCAGATTCATTCCGCCCGCGAATACAAGATCGCCGTCCAGTTGATCCAGGGCGGCGCCATCGGCAAGATCAGGGAAGTACATTCCTGGAGCGAGAAGAAGTGGGGCGATACCGATCCGCTGCCCCAGCGCACCGATCCCGTGCCCGACACGCTCAACTGGGATCACTGGATCGGCGTGGCGCAGCCGCGTCCCTTCATTCGCGGTGTCTATCATCCCGAGAACTGGCGCAAGCGCATCGATTTCGGCACCGCCACTTTCGGCGACATGGGATGCCACATCCTCGACCCCGTATTCGGCGCGCTCGGTCTGGCAGCGCCGCTCTCCGTGCGCTCCGAAGGCGTCGCGCCCAACGGGCAAAGTTGGGCGCTCCATTCGGTGATTCACTACGTGTTCCCCGGAACTTCGGTGACCGAGGGCAAGACCGTGCCCATCACCTGGTACGATGGCGACGCCCGCCCGCCGCAGGAAATCCAGGCGCTCGCCGGTTCGCGGCGACTGCCCGGCCAGGGTTCGC
>JAPKZC010000510.1 GCA_026394025.1 Candidatus Solibacter sp. | reverse complement strand
GCGCCGGCCGAAGTCACCGCGTTGAGCTACGGACAGGAGGCACACCGCCGCGTGGCCGACATGGTGGCGCTGAGCCTGGTGGCGACGCCACTCGCGCTGTTCGGCATTCTGCATCGGAGCAAGACGCATTTCATCGGCATCGAATACCGCAGCGGCGATGGAAAGCCCGGCGGCCTATTGCTGGAGGCCGACAAGAACAACTACCGGGCCATCCTGCGCGCCCTGGAAGTGGTGACGGGGAAGCCGGTGAAGAACGCGCCATGACGATGCCCCTCCAGCAGTTCCTGTATCTCCTCTGGCTGGCGCCGTTTGCCTTCGGCGCGCTGTTGTACTGTACGCTGGCGATGTTCTACTGGCGCCAGCTCCGCCAGCGGCGCGGCGCGGGCAGCGGCGTTTTCGGAGTGTTCACAGCGGTGTGCGGGCTGGCATTCCTCTTGAATCTTGCGGCGCAAGCCGAGAGCCTCCAGACGCTTGTCGCGCCGGCGCTGGATGTGGCGACCGGCATGGTTCCGCCCCTGCTGCTCCACCTCGTTTATCGCAAAGAGCAATGCGCCCTGGCGTGGCTGCGCAGCGGGTTCTACGCCATTGCCATCGCGGTAGCGTGCACCATGGGCGGCGTGGATGCGGGGCTGCTTCCCGCGGCGTGGGCCGATCCGCTAGAGTCCGCGCCGGCGCTGCTGCTGGGCGCCGCCGGACTGCTCGGGCTGGTGTTGCAGGGAATCTCGCGGCGGCGGCGCGATGCCGCGGAGCGCCGCTATCTCACCTGGACGGCAGTGCTGCTTTGCCTGATGCTGCTGGCCTCCGTGGCCACCCTGCTGCAACTAAGCCCCGCCGTCCGCCTGCTGCCGGATTATCTGCTGCTCGCCTTCTTCTGCGTCACACTGTATTACAAGGAGCGGTTGGTCTTCTTCGATCTTGTACTGAAGCGCGGCGCGTTCCTGGCCTTCTCGCTGCTGATGCTGGCAACGTTCTCCCTGGTTCGCCCGGCGACCGCCTGGGGCCAGTGGCTGATGCTGGCGCCGCTCT
This sequence comes from Candidatus Solibacter sp., assembly GCA_026394025.1. Taxonomy (GTDB): domain Bacteria; phylum Acidobacteriota; class Terriglobia; order Bryobacterales; family Bryobacteraceae; genus Solibacter. The sequence goes on along the minus strand of JAPKZC010000510.1, from coordinate 2,087 downwards.
TTCTGGCGGGGCCCTGGATCTACGGACTGCTGACGCGCACCATCGATCGCGTATGGCTGCGCCGCCGCTACACGGTAGCGGAGGCCGAACGCCGGTTCGCGGCCGCGGTGCAGACGGCCGAGAACGAGAGAGACCTGCGCACGCGCGCCGCGCTGGCGTTGAGTGAGGTTTTCGACGCACCTGCCGAAGTGCGGTTCGGGTCTGCTTCGACCGCCGAGGCCGCGGGCTCCATCGGCGCCGCCATCGGGGCGCACGGCGGGGTGACGCTCTCGGCGCGCGCCAATTCCGTGCCCTATCTGAGCGACGATCGCAATCTGCTGCAATCGCTCGGACGCACGCTGGGCGTGGTGCTGGAGAACGTCCGTTTCCGGGAGCGGGAAGAACACCTGCGCGGCCTCGCCAGTCGCGCGGAACTGAAGGCGCTGCGCGCGCAGATCAATCCGCACTTCCTGTTTAACGCGCTCAACGCAATAGCGGGCCTGATTCACACCCGGCCGGCATTGGCGGAGGAGACAGTGGAGCAGTTGGCGGAAGTCTTCCGTTACACGTTGCGCAAATCTGAGAAGGAGTGGGTGCGGGTGGACGAGGAACTGGAGTTCGTGGCAGCCTACCTGCGCGTGGAGGAAGCGCGTTTCGGCGAACGGCTTCAGGTGAAGATGTCGGTGGACGCCGCCGCCACCGCGATCCAGGTGCCCGCCATGAGCATACAGCCGCTGGTGGAGAACGCGATCAAGCACGGAACGTCCACCGTGGAGGGCCAGGGAAAGGTGGGGCTGAGTGTGACGCTGGACCAGGAAGCGCTGTGTATCGAAGTGCGCGATAACGGGCCCGGATTCCCGCCGGGCTTCGCGCTGGCCGCGCCGGGGAGCGGCCACGGGTTGCGCAACGTCGCGGAGCGTTTATCGGGTTATTATGGCGATTCGGCCCAGCTATCCTGGGAGAATTGTACGGAAGGGACGCGGGTTCGGTTGAAGATTCCGCGCCGAGGCGCGGCCACCGCCGCCCGAACCTTATTGTGATGCGCGTACTGATTGTGGATGATGAAGCGCCTGCCCGCGCGCGCCTGCGCCAGATGCTAACGGCGCACGCCGACCTAGAAATCGCCGGCGAGGCCGAGACGGGAGTGCAGGCGATGGAGATGGCCGTGGCGTTGCGGCCAGACCTGCTGCTGCTGGATATACAGATGCCCGGATCGAGCGGGATCGATGTGGCCGCGTGCCTGCCCGAGCCGCGTCCTCACGTTATTTTCTGCACGGCTTACGATCAGCATGCGGTGGACGCGTTCGAACTGCACGCGGTGGACTATCTGCTGAAGCCGATCAGCCGCGCGCGCCTGGCGCAGGCACTGGACCGGGTGCGCGCGCGGGCGGTGGAAGGGGGCGAGCGCGGTCTCGACCAGGCGATCCGCGGGGGCTCCGCCGCGCCGGCGCGCTTCCTGGTGCAAAACGCCGGGCATTACCGCGTAGTGGGCGAAGCGCGCGTGATCTGCTTCGTCAGCGAGGATGGGCTGACGCGGATGGTGGCCGAGGGCGGCCAGTATTGGATGGACCCGACGCTCAACGAACTGGAAGCGCGGCTGAACCCGGCGCGTTTTTTCCGCATCTCGCGGGCGGCGACGATCAGCCTGAATGCGGTGGCGGAAGTGTTCCCGATGCCGGGCGGTTCGGGTGAAGTGCTGCTGAAGAACGGGCAGCGCCTGGAAGTCAGCAGGCGGCGATTCCGGGAGTTGCTGCAAGCGCTGGAAGGACAGTAGGGTAGACCAGCGCGGCGGCACCGGAACCGAACAGAAGACCCATTCAACCCAGAGGCGCGGACCGTGTCCGTTGTGGAGTGGGCTGGGAGACCTGCTGGCTGCTTGGCGCGGATAGGCACAGGAGTCCGAGCTTCGCTCGGATGGACAAGCCGGAGGCTTATCCCACCAGGCAAGATGAAGAATCAAACAGTTACGGAGGGGTTTCCGGAGAAGATCAAAAACAAGGTTAGCGGGAGGAGCAGGATTCGCCCCTGGCTGGGCCCACGCGGCGCCTGCCTGGTCGGAGCAGCCGCCGCGCGAGACACTGAGCTACTTGCCGCCCTTCCAGTCCGGG
>JAPKZC010001048.1:8673-12342 GCA_026394025.1 Candidatus Solibacter sp. | reverse complement strand
AGCCGAATTCATCGGGCGTGTAGCGGTAGTCGTACATCGCGCCATCGTAGGTGATGGCGGTCTTCTGCATGCCGATGTTAGGGCCGCGCAGGCGGAATTTCGGGGCGTCGGCGAAATCCAGAGCGGGCGGCAGGTGGCCGGTTTCGCGCACCCGGCGGGCGAGTTCGAGGCAGCCGTAGAGCACGCCCGAGGGATCGCTGCCGGAGACGCGCCAGAGGGCGCCCTGGGTAGTGAGATGGAAAGCCTCGGAAACTCCGGGCGCGAAGGCTTCGGGCGAGAGAGCAACCGAGACGCGCGCGCCCGGCTGGGCTGCGGATTCGAGCGCGGCGCGAAGACGATCGGCACCCAGACGTTCCGGAGGCGAGGCATTGTCACGAACGGTGACGGGCACGGCGGCGGAAGCCGAAATGCCGGAGAGCAGGATGGCACAGCAGACGAGGATTCGCACTTCAATTCCCACGATATAGGATTATGCGACTGATGTCGCACCGCGCCTCCGTGACGAGGTTGCCGGGAAAGAAATCACGGTTGCCGATGACAACCCTTATTTGCGGGCGAAGATTCCAAACTGGTCGACGTTGGCCCGGGTGACAAGTTCGCAATCGATAGACTGTTTTTCGGGAGCGCCGGTGGAGCCGGAAGTGAGATAGCGATTCGCCTGTTCCACGGCGAGCCGGGCAATGCGGGCAGCGGGCTGGAGGACGGTCGCATTGATTGAACCGGCGCGGATTGCGGCCAATACGTCGGGGCTGCCATCGAATCCCACCACGATCACCTTTTCGAGCCCGGCTGCCTTGAGCGCGGCGGCGGCGCCGAGCGCCATGGTGTCGTTGCCCGCGATCACACCCTTGATGCCGCGATGTCCCTGAAGGATGGTTTCCATTTTTTGGAAGGCTTCGGTCTGGCTCCAGTTGGCGCTCTGGCGGGCGACCATTTTGAGATCGGGGTAGCGGTCTATCACATCGTGATAGCCCTGGGTGCGGATCCCGGCATTCGTATCGGACTCGCGGCCGACGAGCTCGATGTAATCGCCTTTTTCTCCCAGCAGGCGCACAAATTCCTGCGCGCCGAGCATGGCGCCCTGGTAGTACGATCTGCGCGGCGGCGAGGCCGGTGCCGTTGATTTCGCGATCGATCAGAAACGAGGGGATGCCGGCGTTCTTCGCCTTGCGGACGGCGGCCATGGAGGCATCGGCGCCGGCGTTGTCAAGCACGATGGCCGAGGCGCGATTGGCAACCGCCATATCGATGAGCTCGTCCTGCTTGTGGGCATCGTCGTTATGGCTGTTCACCAGGACTTCATAGCCGAGTTCGCGCGCCAATGCCGCGGCGGTATCCGCTTCGGCCTTGAAGAAAGGGTTATCGTGAGACGGCGTCACGATGGCGATGGACTTTTTGCCTGCCTCTTTGGAGCCGCACCCCGCTCCGGTCAAGATGAGCGCGAACAGGGCGGTCCACGCCCCTATGTTTCTTACCACCGCAACCTCCGTTGGAACTGATCGAGCACAACCGCAACTACGATGACGCCGCCCTTGATGACGATTTGCCACGAGAAGAACCAGGCCATCGGCCAGGGCGCCGATGACGAGCGCGCCGATGATGGTGCCGCCGATGCTGCCGCGACCGCCGGATAGCGAGGTGCCGCCCAACACCACGGCGGCGATAGCGTTCAATTCGAACGTCTGGCCGGTGGCCGGGTGGGCGGAAGCGAGTTGCGAGGCGATGACTATGCCGACGGCGGCCGAGCAAACTCCCGAAATGAGATAGACAAACAGCTTGGTGCGTTTCACGCGAACGCCCGCAAGCAGGGCCGCGCGCTCATTGCCGCCCACCGCGTAGACGTGGCGTCCGAAAGGCGTTCGCGCCGCGAGCAGGGCGGCTGCCGCGCCCGCCAGCAACATCAGCCAGATAGGCACAGGGACGGCGAGGACGCTCCCGGAGCCGAGAAACGGGAAGCCGGTGTTGCCGAGTTCCGGTTTACCCGAGAGATTGGGAAAGGTGGCGCCGTTAGAAAGCAGCAGCGCGGCGCCGCGCGCGGCGTACATTGTGCCGAGCGTGGCGATGAAAGGCGCCACCGAAAGCCGCGCCACCAGCCAACCATTGACCAGGCCCACTACGGCGCCGCCGAGCACGGCAATCAGAACCACCAGCCAGACCTGGAAATACACCACGACGCCAAAAGGCTGCAACACCAGGCCGCGATCGAGCAGACCTCCGGCGACCATGCCGGCCGACCCGGCAATGGAGCCTACCGAAAGATCGATGCCGCCGCTCAGGATGACGAACGTCATGCCAATCGCCATGATGGCGTTGATGGCCACGTGTTTGAGCAGGATGGTGAGGTTGGCGGCGGTGAGGAAGGCGGGCGAGAGGATGGAGAACACCGCGACCAGCAGCACCAGGGCGACCAGCGCGCGCAGGCGGAAGAGCAGGCGAAATCCGCCGGCCGTGGGAGGCTTCACGGGCGGGCCCGCTGCCTTCGAGCCGGCTTCAGCAGTGGCCATGCTTGCCTCCGGTTGCCGCTACCAGCGCCTGTTCGGTTGCTTCCGCCGCGCTGAACTCCGCCTGAATGCGGCCCTGCGACAGGACGATGACGCGCGTCGCCAGCGCCAGCACTTCCTGCAATTCCGATGAGGAGAACAGCACTGTCCGTCCCTCCGCGGCGATGTCTCGGATGATGGAGTAGATCTCTTCGCGCGCGCCGACATCCACCCCGCGGGTGGGCTCGTCAAGCAGCAGCACTTTCGGCGCGCGCAGCAGCGCGCGCGCCAGGACCACCTTCTGTGGGTTGCCCCCGCTGAGTTCGGAAATCGGGTGATCCAGGCCGGGAAGGCGGATGCTCATGCCGCGCACCAGTTCCCGGGCGCTGCGGTGTTCCCGCTGGGGCGAAACATACCACCCCCCGCTCACGCCCAGCATCATGTTTTCGAGCACGGAACGAACGGCTACGATACCGGCTGCCTGGCGCTCTTCGGGCACCAGCACGATGCCGCGCGCGATCCGGTCGGCGACATCCAGACGGTGGAGCGGCTTGCCTTCGAGGCGAATCGAGCCACCCGAGGCGCGGGCGCGGCGCAGGCCGATCAGGGTTTCGAACAGCTCAGTCCTGCCGGCGCCGAGCAAGCCGTAGAAGCCGACAATTTCACCGGCGTGCGCGGTGAAGGAAATCCCATCGAGATCGTCGACGGCGAGCGTGACGCGCCCTTCGGCTTGCGAGCGGAGGGCGGCGGACGGCGCCGAAGTCCGGCCGGTCATCTTTTCGACGATCCAGGGCACGGAGACCGCGGCAGCATCCGCCTGCGCGACCACACGCCCATCGCGGAGGACCGTGACGCGGTCGCCCAGCACCAAAAGTTCCTCCATGCGGTGCGAGATGTAGACGATCGATAACCCGTGGGCCTTGAGGTCGCGAATGAGGCGGAACAGGATCTCGATTTCGGCGCGGCTCAGGGCGGAGGTGGGCTCATCCATGATGAGGACGCGCAGTTCCTGGGCGAGGGCTTTGGCGATTTCGACGATTTGCTGTTGGCCGAGGGGCAGGCCGCCCACCAAAGCTCCGGGGTCGATGGGCTGCTCGAGGCGGTCCATCAGGCCACGCGCCAGGCGTTCCTGTTCGCGGCGTTCGATGAGGCCGTAGCGCGTGCGTTCGCGGCCCAAGAAGATGTTCTC
>JAPKZC010001048.1:6307-8656 GCA_026394025.1 Candidatus Solibacter sp. | reverse complement strand
GAATCAGGTTGAGTTCCTGGCGGATGATGGCGATGCCGCGAGCGGCGGCGGCCGAAGTGCCGGCAAAGTGCACGGGGCGCCCGTCCAGCTCCAGATGTCCGGCGGCGGGCTGCTCTTCGCCCGCCAGAATGCGCATCAGGGTGGACTTCCCGGCACCGTTTTCGCCAACCAGGACGTTGACCTTGGCGCGATGCACCTCGAAATCGACGCCGGCGAGGGCGCGGGTTCCGCCATATTGCATGTCGACGGAGCGGGCGGCGATCACGACGTCGGGACTCATAAGGCGCCCCGCTTCACCGTGAGGGTTAAGGGTACGATTTCCGGCGGCCTGCCGCCCGATGCAGGCTCGGCCGCGCCCGAAAACCCCACGATGGCGCCCGCCAGGCCGGCGGCGGAAACACCGGCCAGCGCGCTCTTCAGCGCACGCTCATTCAATGCGCCTCCGGCGCGGGCGTAATCAAGCTGGTTCACGAACTGGCTGAACTGGATGAAGGGCAAGGCGTCGCGCAGTACGGTTCCGCGGATGACCGGACCGATTTGCAGGGCGGCGTCGGGCCGTCCATCGAAGGGCGCGAGATCGAGCAGCAAGAGGCCGGAGCGCGAGGTTTCGTCCACCCGCACAACTTTCCCTTCGCCCTTCACCAGCACGGGTTTCGAAAAAGGCGGAGCCACCGCGAGCAACTGCGCCAGGTCCACCGCACTCGCCGAAACCACCGGCAGGACTTTCGACCGCCAGATGGAATCGGCATAGCGCGCGGGATCAAAGGGGCCGGCCTCCGCCTGTTGAATGGGACGCACCGTCCAGGGAACGCACGCGGCAAGCAGGAGACAACCGGTCAAGGCTCCCAAACCCGCCCGGCGGTTCATAGACGGGAGGTCTTCCTTCCCCCGGCGACGGCGAGTTCTTCGCGGCGGCTATCGACGAGTTGCCGGGCGGTATTGGCGTCGGTGAGGAGAACGTTGATGAGGTTGCCCGCCAGCGCGCCGCGGATGGCGGCGATTTTGCGGCTGCCTCCGGCCACTCCCACCACGCGGGTCACGCCGCGCAATTGCTTCAGTTCGGCGCCGATCACGCGTTCATCGAGGGGCGTGACCACCGGCCTTCCCCCGGCGTCGAAGAAGTGGAGGCAGATATCGCCCACCGCGCCCTTGGCGCGCAGCATTTGCAGTTCGCTGGCGGAGAAGACGTTGCCGCTGGCGGCCAGCATGCGCGAAGGTTCCACCGAGCCGATGCCGACCAGGGCCAGCGTCACGGTGTCCATCATGGCCATGGCTTCGCGCACGTACCGATCTTTGAGCAGGACGCGGCGCGCTTCGCCCGACCCGACCACGCCCGGCGCGGGAAGCAGCGTAGCCCGGCCGCCCACCAGGTTCGCGAAACGGCGGGTCAGGTGGGTGGCGTGCACTTCGGCGCCCGGATTGCCCACGCCACCCAGAATTTGCAGCACGCGGATGCCGTTGGCGCGGGAGTTCGGCTGCATGGAATCCACCATGGACAGAAGGGCCGCGCTCCAGGAGGAGATGCCCACCACATCGTTCGGTTTGAGCGTGGTCTCCACGTAGTAGGCGGCGGCGGCGCCCAGGTCGCGGACGATCTGCTCATCGTCTTCGATGGAATCGACAACAATGGCCTCCTTGACTTTGTAGCGGTGCTGTAGGGCCTCTTCGAGATCAGGATGGGCGCCCGAGGGCACGGTCACGCTAATGCGGACGATGCCTTCCTTTTCGGCGCGCTTGAGGAGGCGCGAAATGGTGGACTGCGACATGTTGAGGCGCTCCATGATTTCGGTCTGGCGCAGGCCCTGCTCGTAGTACATCCGCGCGACCTTGGTCATCAGGCGCAACTCGTCGATGCGTGCCATTCGACTTTATCTTTCCACAGCGCGGGCCACGGCGCGCAGCCATCCGTCATAGAGCCGGGTGCGTTCCGATTCCGGCATGCGGGGTTCGAAGCGCTGCTCTGGGCGCGGCAGCGCCGCAAGCTCCTCGAGCGACCGCCACACGCCCACAGCCAAACCGGCCAGCCACGCCGCGCCGGTGGCGGAGAGATCGGGCGAAGCGCTGCGCACGACGGGCCGTGCGAGGATATCCGCCTGGAACTGCATCAGCCGATCGTTCCGGCTGGCGCCGCCATCGGCAAGCAGGGCGGGCAGCGGGCGGCCGAGATCGCGGTCCATGGCTTCGAAGACGTCGCGCACCTGGTAGGCGATCGCCTCCAGGCTCGCGCGGGCCGCATGGGCGGCGGTGGCGCCGCGAGTCAGGCCCGCGAGCAATCCGCGCGCGGCATCGTTCCAGTAGGGCGCACCCAGACCGACAAACGCGGGTACCAGGTAGACACCGCCCGAATCG
>JAPKZC010001048.1:0-6282 GCA_026394025.1 Candidatus Solibacter sp. | reverse complement strand
GGTAGACACCGCCCGAATCGGGCACGGTTGCGGCGAGTTCCGCGACTTCGTGCGCGCCGCCGGGCAGGCCAAGAAAATCGCCCAGCCACTGCACGGCCGCGCCGGTCACGGAGATGTTGCCTTCGAGCGCATACCGCGTCACTCCGGCGGCCGTGAACGCGACGGTCGCGGAGAGCCCTTCGCCCGAGCGCACCACGCCGGGCGTGACGGTCATGAGCGAGGAGCCCGTGCCGTAGGTGGCCTTCACGGCGCCCGGAGAGAAGATCGCGTGGCCGCAGAGGGCGGCGTGCGAATCGCCGATCAGCGCTCCGATGGGCACGCCCGCGGGAATGCCGGCTTCGCCCACGGTCTCACCGTAGAGGTGGCTCGAAGGGCGGATGCGGGGCAGCGCGGCTTCGGGAATCGAGAACAGCGCCAGCAGGTCCGGATCCCACTCGAGGCAGCCGAGATTCATCAACTGGGTGCGCGAGGCGTTGGTGGTGTCGCAGGCGTGCACGCGCCCGCCGGTCAGCTTCCAGAGCAGCCAACTGTCCACGGTTCCGATGGCGAGTTCGCCAGCGGCGGCCCGCTCGAAACCGTTTGGAATCTGGCCGAGCAGCCAGCGCGCCTTGCCGGCGGAGAAGAGGGGGTCGATGGCGAGGCCGGTGCGTTCCGCGACCAGAGGACCGGCGCCGCTCCGGCGGAGTTCGGCGCAGAAATCGGCGCTTCTGCGGCACTGCCAGGTGACCGAAGGGCCGGCGGGCTCACCGGTGCGCCGGTCCCAGACGACCACGCTTTCCCGCTGGTTGCCGATGCCGATCGCGTGGGGCCGCACGCCGGCTCGCGCGAGGCATTCGGTCGTGGCTTCGAGCGCGCTGCGCCAGAGCGCCCCGGCATCCTGCTCCACCCAGGCAGGCTGCGGGTAACGGATGGGCACGGGGCGGGAAGCGGAGGCAACGATCAGGCCTTCCCGATCGAACAGGACCGCCTTGGTGTTGGTGGTGCCCTGATCGATGGCCAGAACGTGGGTTGCGCTCACGGCCTCACCTTGACGCCGACTACTTCGAGTGCCGCATCGCGGATGCCCTCGGGCGTCAAACCGAAGTATTCGAGCAGCCACTCAGTGGATCCGGTTGGCGCAAAAGTTCCGGGGATGCCGAGAATGCGCATAGGGACGGGACAGGTGGTGGCGGTTGCCTCGGCCACGGCGCCGCCCAATCCGCCGCCGCCCAATCCGCCGCGCGTGGAATGTTCTTCCACGGTGACGATGGCGCCGGTGGTTTCGGCGGCATCGCGAATCGCCTTGAGATCGAGCGGGTGGAGCGTAGAGAGGTTCAGGACGCGGGCCGAGAGGCCCTCGGCGGCGAGCAGCCGGGCAGCCGCCAGCGCCCGCCACACCATGGCGCCGTTAGCGATTAGGGTGACATCGCGGCCGGGCCGCAGGATGGTGGCGCTACCGGTTTGAAAGACGTACTCGGGAGGGTGCACATCGGGAACCGGCGTGCGGCTCAGACGGAGGAAGACGGGCCCTTCCATGGCTGCCGCGGCGCGCACTGCCTGAGCGGTTTCGAGGGCATCCGCGGGGACGATGATGGTGAGGTTGGCGATTGCTCGCAGCCAGGCCATATCCTCGATGGAGTGATGGGTGGGGCCGAGCGGACCGTATCCGAGGCCGGAGGACATCCCGCACAGTTTGACGTTGGCCTGCGAGTATGCGGCATCGACCTTGATCTGTTCGAGCGCGCGGGCGGTGAGGAAGCAGGCGGCGCCGCAGACGAACGGGATCTTGCCGCCGTTGGCGAGGCCGGCACCGATACCGACCATGTTCTGCTCGGCAATGCCGACGTTGACGAGCCGCGTGGGAAAGCGTTTGGCGAACCGCGAGAGGCCGCTAGAGCCCACCGAATCGTTGACTACCGCCAGGATGCGCGGGTCCTCTTCGGCCAGGCTTTCCAGGGTTTCGGCGAAGGCGACGCGGCAATCGAAACGTTCAGCGATCGAGCCCGCCTTTCAATTCCTCCAAGGCTGCCGCGAGTTCGCCGTCGGTGGGGACGTGGTGGTGCCACTCGGCGCGGTTCTCAATGAAGGAAACCCCCTTGCCTTTGACGGTTCCCGCAATCACGCAGTTGGGCCGGCCGGGTTCGAACGGAACCGCGGCGAAGGTGTCCGAGAGGGCGGTGCAGTCGTGACCGTCGATTTCGCGCACGGCCCACCCGAAGGCGCGGAACTTTTCGGCGAGCGGTTCCAGGCGGATGATGGTTTCGGTGGGCGCACCCTGCTGGATGCGGTTGCGATCGACGATCAGGGTGAGGTTCTCCAGCCCGAAGTGGGCCGCCGCCATGGCCGCTTCCCAGTTGCTCCCTTCCTGGAGTTCGCCATCTCCGGTAAGCACGAAGGTACGCCAGGCGGCGCCATCGAGTTTCGCGGCGAGCGCCGCGCCCACCGCCACCGGCAGCCCGTGTCCCAGAGGGCGGGTATTGGCTTCCACCCCGGCCACCTTGGTGCGGTTGGGATGGCCGTTCAGAGGCGACAGCGGCTGGGCGTAATCGGCCAGATCGCTGAAGGGAAAGAAACCGCGCATCGCAAGCGTAGTGTAGAGCGCGCAGCAGCAGTGGCCTTTGCTCATGATGAAGCGGTCGCGGTCCGGCGCGGTGGGACGCTGCGGGTCCACGCGCAAGGCGCTGAAGTAGAGGGCGGCCAGGATGTCGGCCGCGGAGAGGTCGCCTCCGGGATGGCCCACCTTGGCGCGGTGCACCATGGTGAGACTTTGCCGGCGAATGTCGCGGGCGAGATATCGGAGGCGATCCCCCGTTCGAGCCCCTTCCGGCTCGGCATAAATATTCATGTGCTAGTCTTTATGCGAATGTAGCAGCGCGCCGAGCTTTCGTCAAGCCTCCCGTGTGCGCTCGAAGTACGTGCTGTAGGGTTCGCGCTGGACCTGGTAGAACGGCCGCATCCGCACGGCGCCGCCTTCGGTCCGGCAGTCGAACTCCAAAGGCTTTCCCGTGACCGGGGTCATGCGGGCGAGCGCGCGCGAGGAGGCTCGCAGCGGGTTGGGCGGTTCGATCGCGGTGAGCATCACGGGGCCATACATCACGGCGACGGTATCCGGGTGGCGGCCATCGACCGGTACGGAGCGGAACGGAAACGGAAGGTGCAACTCGATGGTGTCGCCGTTTCGCCATCGTCGCGAGAGAACGGCGAACTGGCCGGGATCCGTCTTCACCCGGGCCGGCTTGCCATTGACCGAGAGTTCGGCGGGCCGCTCCAGCCAGCCCGGGATACGCAAGTGAACGGCGAACTCGGCGGGGCGCTCCGGTTCGACCCTGAGTTCGATGTGTCCGGATTCGGGATACGCCGTCCGCTGGACGATTCGGACCGGCACGCCGCGGGCGCTCCAGCGCACTTCGCTCGCCGAGTAGAGGTTCACGTAGATTCCGCGGCCGTCGTGGAAGTAGAGGTTCAGCGGGTAATCGGCTACCGATTGCAGCAGCGTCCCGGCGCAGCAGGGCCACTTGCGCTGGTAGTAGCGCTTCCTGGCGCCGGCCTGGTAATCCGAGTAATAAAAATAGCCGCCATCGCCGTCCGGATCTAGCGCGCCCAGGATGGTGTTGAACAGCACGCGTTCGAGCCCGTCGCCGTAGCGGGCCTGGCCAGTGAAGCGGGTGAGGTAGCGGGCGAGTTTGGCGTGGGCATAGAAGCAGCACGGCGTTTCGAAATGGTCGCCAGTGGCGGTCAGGCTCGCGCCCAGTTCGCCCGAGCCGGGCTCGACGAATTTTTCCTGCGGCGCCCATGCACCTGAGGCGAACTGCTGCGTGGTTTCGAGCATGTCCCAGGCATTGCGGATGGCGCGCAGATACTTCTCGCCACCGAGCACCTGGTAGGCTTTGGCCGCGGAACTGAGCGCGATGATGTGGCTGTACCCATGCTTACCGGGCAGGACGTTGCGGCCCTGGGCCAGCGGGTTGAAGAAATCGCGATCCAGCAGGTACCGTCTGGCCATTTCGAGGAAGCGTTTGTCTCCCGTCAGTTCGTATGTGCCGAAGAGATTCTCGGGCAGAACGTAGGGCTCATCGTAGGGCGGATTCTGCACGCCGATGCGATCGAAGGTGTGGTCCGGGATGTGGGGCACCGCGGCCGCAATCACCCGCGGCAGCAGCGCGCGAGCCTCTTCCACGCCGGCCAGAGAGGCGGCATCCAGCAATCCGATCTCGTACTTGTCCAGAATGTAGCAGGCCCAGGTGGAGGCCTTGGGGCTGGCGTACGGGTTCCCGTCGCGCTCGAAGGTGGCGCCGTACCCCTGGACCAGCCGGCGCGCCTTCGCGGCAGCTTCGGCATCGCCCGTGTTGGCGTGGATCCGCGACAGCCCCGAAATGAACTGCCCGATGAGGTGGCCGGGCACGAAGCCCCCGGCATCGTACCAGCCGCCCATATCGCGCCCGGGCGCGGGCATTCCCACGCGCTGGCGGTAGACCTTGAGCAGGCGGTCCTCGTCGAGCGCCAGGAAATGCGCGTGCACGCGGCGGTACATGGCGGCGATGGGTCCGTCCGTCAGTTTCACCTGGGCGTACGTGAATTCGCGCAAGCCGGCGGTTGGGCGGGAAGGGGCTGACCGGGCAGTTACGGCAAAGCCTGCCACGCCCAAAAATGTCCGTCGCGAGAGTTCGGGCATGATGGCTCCGCGGCGGTTCGGCCGCGTTGAAACGATTATACGCCAGTGCGCGGGAGTGTTCTGCCGACCGGCCACCATCGACAACGGGGGAGTACTTCCCGGCACCGAACCTGAATCCGACCTCTACTATGTTCGCGGTAATCACGAACGACATAACGGGACTCCACGCGGGCGACTCGCTGGCGTGCTTGTGTTCCACATACCGAAACTTCGGAATGCTGCCGAATCTGTTTGCGCACCGCCCGCATGTTGAGATACCCTCGCGATGACGCTGTGTTTGCGAGGATTGGGCGTGGTGTGCACATTTTCGTTCTTGATGGAGATCGCCGGGCAGAAGGGGTTCGTCATGGAGAACGCGCGCAAGGTCGATCTCTCGGGCCTGACGGTAGACGTCAAGGAAGGCGAGCCGATCACCCGGAGGAACGTGCAGTGAACGCCAGGGTGCCGGTCATCGCGCTGATGGTCGGCGCAGCCACATCGCTACTGGCGGACGTCAAACCATCCGCTCTCTTCAGCGACCACATGGTGCTGCAAAGCGGCACGGCCGTTCCCGTTTGGGGCGTGGCCGCCCCCGGCGAACGGGTCACGGTGACGCTCAACGATCAGAAACAGTCCGCCATCGCAAGGGCGGACGGCAAATGGATGGTCCGGTTGAAGAACCTGAAGCCGGGCGGCCCGTTCCAGATGACCATCGCCGGAAGCAGCAAGATCAGCATCAGCGATGTTCTGGTGGGCGAGGTGTGGCTGGGGTCCGGACAATCCAACATGGCCTTCACGGTTTCCAGGAAGAAGGTGTCTTACGCCGGCCTGATCAACGAAGAGCGCGAGATCTCTGAAGCCAACTACCCGCAGGTGAGGATGTTCACCGGCAAAGGGGCGAAGACCTACGATCCGCAATCGGAGATTCAGGGCGAGTGGCTGGTCTGCACCCCGGCAAACGTCCCGGGGTTTTCGGCGGTGGGCTATCTGTTTTCGCGCGACCTGCACCGCGAACTCAAGCAGCCCGTCGGCTTCCTGACCCTGGCGTTCGAGTCGAGCACGGCGGAGTCGTGGATTCGCCGGGAGACCCTCGCGGCCGATCCGCTCCTGAAGCCGATGCTGGATCACTTCGACGCGGCTGTCCGGTTCTACCGCACCAAACCCGACGCTCCTTCCAGGGAGGCGCCGAAGCCGCCGCAGACCATCAACGCCCGGCCGGGCACGCCGCCCGCGCGGCAACGCGATCCGGTGCAGAACCCGCAAAATCCGACGGTCTTGTTCAACGGCATGATCAACCCCGTGATTCCCTACGCGATTCGCGGCGTGCTCTGGTACCAGGGCGAAGCCATCGCCGGCGGCAAGGAAGGGGTGGCATTGTATCCTCACGTTCAGGAAACGCTGATCAAAGACTGGCGCAAGCTCTGGGGCGAAGACGATCTCCCGTTCTATGCCGTCCAACTGCCGGCGCTCCGGAATATCAGCAACAATCCGCTGGTGCGGGAAGGACAGGCCGCGGTGCTCTCATTGCCTCACGCTGGGATGGCGGTGACGATTGACATCGGCGATCCCAAGGATGTGCATCCGCACAACAAAGCGCCGCTGGGCGAACGGCTGACACGAATGGCAATGGCCAATGTCTACGGCCGCAAACT
>JAPKZC010000710.1 GCA_026394025.1 Candidatus Solibacter sp. | reverse complement strand
GGCTATTTCCTGGCCGGCGACCGGCTGCCCTGGTATGCGATTGGCGGCTCCATCATCGCAGCCAACATCAGCACGGAGCACTTCATCGGGATGATCGGCATCGCCTATGCCGTGGGATTTGTCGTAGCGCAGTGGGAGTGGGGGAACTGGTTCACGTTCTCGGCGCTGATCTGGATCTTCCTGCCGTTCTACATCCGGGGCGGGCTTTACACGATGCCGGAGTTTCTCGAACGGCGCTACAACCGGACGTGCCGCTATTTGTTTGCGGTGTGTTCCCTTGTGCTATGGATCGTGGCGCAGATGGCGGTGGTGATGCTCGCCGGGGGGAAGGCGATGCACGGCATGTTCGGATTAAACGAGACGGTTACCATCGTGTGCCTGGCTGTGCTGGCGGGGAGCTATACGATTTACGGGGGGCTGATCTCGGTGGCGTGGACGGATTTCCTGCAGTTCGTCGTGATGATGCTCGGCGGGTTAATCGTCACGGTCATCGGGCTGCATCGGGTGGGTGGGTTGCACGACCTGATGCTGGCGTCGCCGGAGAAGTTCAAGATCATCTACCCCATCACGGACAAGGAGTATCCGTGGCTTGGGGTGTGGAGCCTGTTCCTCTCCGTGGGCGTGTGGTACAACTGCACCAACCAGTTCATCGTGCAGCGCTGCCTGGGGGCGCGTAGCGAATGGGACGCGCGGATGGGCGTGGTGTTCGCGGGCTTTATGAAGATCGTGCTGCCGCTGCTGGTGGTGATTCCGGGCATTGTGGCGTTCAAGCTCTTCCCGGGCCTGAGCGACAAGGACCAGGCGTTCCCGTCGCTAGTGCGGGAGCTGGTGCCGGTGGGTCTGAGCGGCATCGTGATGGCGGGGCTGGCCAGCGGCATGTTGTCGCATATTAGCTCGGTACTTAACTCAAGCAGCACGGTGTTTACCATGGACATCTACAAGCCGTTTTTCGGGGGGGGCAAATCCGAGGAACACCTGGTGCGCGTCGGGCGGCTGAGCGCGTTCGCGATCCTGGCGCTGGCAACCGTGCTGGCGGTCTGGTTCAGCCATCAGCAGCTTGGCGTGTTCCTGCTGATCCAGAATGTCGGGGCGTGGGTGGCGGCGCCGATTGCGGCCGTCTTCCTGCTCGGGGTGCTGTGGCGGCGAACGACGCCGGCGGCGGCGACGTTCGTGCTGGTGTTCGGCTTTCCCTACACAGCGTTTGTTGAGTATTACCTTTTCAAGCACGTCACGTGGCTGATGCCGTTCGATAACTGGCTGAACCGTACGCTCGTTGTGTGGCTGACTTCGATGGTGTTGCTCATCGTGGTTTCGCTGTTCACCCGGCCACCGGACGCGGAGCGCATCCGGGGGATCATCTGGTCGTGGGAAGTGGCGAAGCTGCCGGAGTCCGAGCGCGAACGCAACCGGGGCTTCCGCAACCTGCTGCTGTGGTGGCTAATATTCATCGGCATCGTGGCAGCGTTATACATTTATATCATCTGGTTCCAGTTCGCCGGCCCCGGAGCGGCAGGAGCCAAACCTCAATGAACCCATGAATCAGACTGTGCGACCCAAGGTCGGGCTGTTGGCCCTGACACTGGAACTCTACGAGACGCTCCTGCCCGAACTGCGCGCTTCGCGAGAAGCATGGCTGCGGCGGGCGGTAATACCCGCGCTGGAAGGCCCGCCTTCGCCTAAGGCTTCGGCGCGGCACGGCGAGGC
>JAPKZC010000270.1 GCA_026394025.1 Candidatus Solibacter sp. | reverse complement strand
CAACTCCGGCAACTACCGTTTTGTCAGCCTGGTGCCGGGCGCATACAGGGTTGACATCGAAAGAAGTGGATTCAAACACCTGACCCGGGACGAGATCCGCGTGGAGGTGGAAGCCGCGGTTCGGATTGACGCCGTCATGCAGGTAGGCGACGTCGGCCAGACTGTCGAGGTGACGGCGCAGACGCCGCTGTTGCAGACCGATTCCTCGGCGCTGGGTCAGGTCGTGGAAGCCCGCAAAGTGCAGGAGATGCCGCTCAACGGGCGCAACGTGTTGAACCTCGTGGCGCTGGTGCCGGGTGTGGTGCCCCAAGGCGGCGTCATGCAGAATCCGGTCACCGGCAACAACACCGGATGGGGCAACTATTCTATCGGCGGCGGCCAAGCCAACCAGAGCGCGGCATTCTTCGATGGCGGACCGCTGAACGTGGGCTACGTCGGCATGGTGGGCATGGTCCCGTCGCAGGATATGGTGCAGGAATTTCGCGTCCAGACCAACAACCTCAGCGCGGAGTTTGGGCGGTTCTCGGGCGGAGTCATCAACCTGATGTCGAAATCCGGCGCCAACGAACTTCACGGCAGCGTCTACGAATTCCTCCGCAACAAAGTTCTGAACGCCAACACGTTCTTCAACAATCGCACGGGCGCCCCGACGCCGGCATTCACGCAGAACCAGTTCGGCGCGACCGCGGGCGGGCCCATCCGCAAGGACAAGACGTTCTTCTTCGCCGGGTACGAGGGCTTCCGAGTGGCCACCGGCGCGCCGACGCTGGCTACGGTGCCCACCGTCGCTTTCCGCAACGGCGATTTTTCGAACTTGCGGAACGCGTCCGGTAACCTGATCCCGATTTACGATCCCCTGACCTCGTGCGGCGCATCCGGCAACCCGGCCTGCGCATCGGGACAGTCGGTGCTGCGCACGATGTTCCCAGGGAACATCATCCCAGCGAACCGCCTTGACAAGACCTCCAAGACTCTGACCAGCCTCTGGGCGCTCCCCAATACCGCCGGGCAGCCGTATACGAGCCTCCAGAATTTCACCACCAATACGCCGAACAAGAACACGACGGATCAGGGCACGTTCCGCATAGACCAGAACCAGAGCGATAAGCAGCGGATCTTCGGCCGGTACACCATCTGGGACCTGAACAAGCTGCCGCGGGACACGTTCCAGAGCAACACCGACGGCTCCACCTGGCAGAAGTCGCAGCAGGCGGTGCTGGCCGACACGTACTCGTTCGCCCCCACCGTGCTCGGCGACTTCCGGTTCGCTTTCATGCGCTACAACTACGACGCGCGTTCGCAGACCAGCGGCATGGATCTGTCGACCATCGGGTGGCCGGCTACTTTGAACAACCAGATCGGTCCATATCGCTCCATGCCGTTCCCGATCATACAGGGGTACCCGGATGTGATCACGGCGTCGAAAACGGCGGTCATTGCTTCGGTCAACAACAGCTACACCGCGTCCGGCAGCGTGACGCTGATGCGCGGCGGCCACACCATCAAGGTCGGCGGCGAGTATCGCATTCTCCAGTGGAATTTCGTGCAGGTCAATAACCCGAGCGGGAACCTGTCGTTTGACAGCTTGTTCACCGCCGGCAATCCACAGTCCCCGGGCAGCACGGGGTACGGCTACGCCTCGTACATGCTCGGCTATGGCACGGGTGGCAGCGCGTCCAATTCGAATCCCGTTGCCGGCCAGCAGAGGTATCGCGCCTTGTACTTCTCCGACGTCTGGCAGGTGACCCGCAAACTGACGTTGACCCTGGGGGTGCGTTGGGAGCGCTCGGAGCCGTGGACCGAACGGTGGGACCGCGAAACCGTGTTGCTGACGGAAGCCGTCAGTCCGATGGCCGCACCCACGGGACTGCCGCTCAAGGGTATGCTTGCGCTGGTCAATTCCAAGGACTGGCCCTCGCGCTACAACCAGGACCTTCACGACAAACTATTCGCTCCGCGGTTTGGCTTTGCGTACCGTGCTCTGGACAGGACGGTGTTGCGCGGCGGCTACGGGCTCTTCTACCTTTCGAATGACACCCACCTGAGCAGCGGTCCTTCCGGATCGCCCGTAAACGGGATCACCACGCCGTGGACCGGAACGGTGAACAGTTCGCTGACCCCCTACAACGTCTTTAGCAACCCCTACCCGGACGGCATCCTCCAGCCGCCCGATCTTGGCCGGCCAGAACATGAATGCGCCAGTTCCGAACCAGCCTTACCCCTACGTGCAGCAGTGGAACTTCGACGTGCAGCGTGAGGTGTTGGGCGGGATGTTGATCGACGTCGGCTATGCGGGTTCCAAGGGCACCCACTTGTGGACCTACACGCAGCAACTCAACCAATTGCCCAATCAGTACATGTCGTTGGGCTCGAAACTACTGACCATGGTGGCCAACCCCTTCTACGGCCTGGTCACCACGGGAACTCTGGCGCAGCCGACGGTACAGAACGGCCAGTTGTTGCGGCCGTTCCCGCAGGCTACCGGAGCCAATGCGATCGCTCAGGCCAACCGCGATTCCATTTACCACTCCCTTCAGGTGAAGGTGGAGAAGCGGTTCCGCGGCGGCGGCGCGATTCTCGGAGCCTACACCTTCTCCAAGAACATCGGCAACTCGGACTCCCTGAGCACGTGGCTGGAGAACAACAACGGCGGCGTCGCCGGAAACCAGGATTACTACAACAACCGGGCGGAGCGTTCCGTGGTCAGCCAGGACGTACCGCACCGGCTGGTCATGAGCTACGTGTACGACCTGCCCATCGGGAAGGGCAAGAAGTTCTTCAGCTCCGCGAGCGGGATCGCCGACAAGCTGATCACCGGATGGGCATTCAGCGGCGTGGGAACGTACCAGTCGGGCTTCCCGCTGGGGCTGGGCACGGCAAACAACCTGACCAACTCCTTCGGCGGCGGCTCCCGGCCTAACTACGTAGGCGGCTGCACGCCCTCCATCGGCGGCGCGGCGCAACCCAACCTGAACAAGTGGTTCAACACCAGTTGCTTCACTGCTCCGCCGACCTACACGTTTGGCAACGTGTCACGGACCACGCCCTATGTGCGCTGGCACGGCGTCAACAACACCGATTTCTCGCTGGTCAAGGCTACCCAGATCGGTGAGCGGTTCATGCTTCAGTTCCGCACAGAGGTGTTCAACCTCTTCAACCGGGCCCAGTTCGGGCCGCCCGGTACGTCGCTGGGGAACGCCCAATTCGGCGTAGTCAGCACGCAGCAAAACAATCCGCGCCTGATTCAGTTTGCACTTAGACTGGCGTTCTAAAGAGGAGATGGCGGCGTCGCTCCCTGGCGGCGCCCACAGAACCGGGGAGACGCAATATGGCAATTTCGGCTCAACAGGTAGTGGATCGAATTCAACAGCAAATCGGGCCCGCATGGAAGAGCCAGTCGGTGGATATCTTCCATGCCGGCGACAAGGTTGGCGAGGTCACCGGAATCGTGACTACGTTTGCCCCCAGCCTGGAGGTGTTGCGCCGCGCTGTCGAAGCGAAGAAAAACATGATCGTCAGCCGCGAAGCGCCCTTCTGGGCGCGCGGCGCAGCGCCCGGGGCGGGCCGCGGACGCGGGGGAGGCGGCGGGCGCGGGCCCACCCAGGAGTCAATGGACAAGGACCCCACTTACCGCTTCAAACGCGACTTCATCGCTGCCAATAACCTCGTCCTCTACCGGTTGTTCGACAACTGGAATGCCCGTCGGCAGGACGGGCAGTTACTCGGCCTGGCCCGCGCGCTGGGCTGGGAGAAGAACTACAAACCATCCGGCGGCGAGCCCTGGGCCAGGGGAAACGGCTTCTTCTCACTCCCGCCGGCGACACTGAAAGAGACTGCGGCCGGCATCAAGAAGACCCTGAAGATGAAGAGCATTCGCATCGTCGGCGACCCGAATACCAGGGTCACGAAGGCCGCGCTCTCGCATGGCATGTACCAGGTGGCCGACCTGGAGAAACACCTGGGCGGCAAGGACGAGGTCAAGGACGAAGCCGCTGACAAGGCCGTCTCCTCCGGCCAGAAGAAGGGCCTGATCGTACTCGGCAGCGAGGTCTCCGAAGAGCCCGGGTGCGGAGAAATGGCGAACTGGCTGAAGACTTTCATCAAGGATGTGCCGGTGGAGTGGTTCCCCACCGGCGAGCCGGCCTGGATGCCGTATTGATGGCGAAAGGAACGAAAACCATGACGAATCTTTCCCGAAGACAATTCGCCCTGCTAACCGGCGCCTCTCTCGCGACGGGCACGCTCGCGCGTGCCCAGAAAGGCAAGCTCACCGCCGGCGAGATCGTCGCGCGCGTGAAGAAGAACCTGGGCATTCCCTGGAACGACACCACCTACCGCGACACCTTTAAGACCGGTGGCCCGGATACCGTGGTTACCGGGCTCACCTCCACCTTCATGTCCTCGCTCAGCGTGCTGCAGCGCTCCGTGAAGGCGGGCGCCAACATGATCATCAGCCACGAGCCCACCTTCTGGAGCGACCCCGATACGATCGACATTGTGCAGAACGACCCGCTCTACAAGCTCAAGCGCGACTACGCCAGGGAACAT
>JAPKZC010001143.1 GCA_026394025.1 Candidatus Solibacter sp. | reverse complement strand
TTGACGTGGTGCTGAAAGTTGGTGCGGCCACGGAATCGGTCACCGTGACCGCGGAATCGACCCTCCTGAAGAGTGAGAGCGCCGAGCAGTCCATGACGATCACAGGGAACCAGATCGCCGAGCTTCCCATCAACTTCGGCATCGGCGCCGGCGCCATCCGGAACCCGCTGTCCTTCGTCCAGATGACGCCGGGCGCCACATTTAGCGGCTGGAACAACATCTCCATCAATGGAGGCACGCTTAATTTCAAGATCGTGTTCGAAGGCCAGCAAGCCGACGACCCCTACTCAACCCAGGTTTCCGACGAGATCCAACCGTCGGTGGAAGCCATTGAGCAGTTCACGCTCCAGACCTCGAATTTCTCGGCTGAGTATGGCGGAGCCGGCGGCGGTGGCATCTACAACTTTACGTCGAAGAGCGGTACCAACCAGTATCACGGCAGCGCCTACACTTACATCGAGAATACGATCTTGAACGCCGGCATTCCGTTCACCAATGACGGTACCGGACACCATGTGAAAGTGGTCAAGCATCTGGCTGATTACGGCGGCACCATCGGCGGGCCGTTGTGGATCCCGAAAGTCTACAACGGGAAGAACAAGACGTTCTTTTTCTTAAACTTCGAGAGATACCGCGACCGTGAGGCCCTTTATGCAGGCATCACCACAGTGCCCAATACCGCCTTCCTGGCGGGCAACCTGGCCAATAACCTCCTGGTGACCGGCAACCGGAACCTCGGGACCGATTTTGCGGGCAGAGCGATCATCCAGAACGCTATTTACGACCCCTCGACGGCGACCACCGATTCGAGCGGGCGCCGAGTGTTAAACGTGTTTCCGAATAACGCCGTCCCGCAGAACCGCTTCGATCCCGTGTCGGTCAAGATCATGAACCTGCTGCCCAAGCCGAACATCGGCAACGACCTCTACGTGAATAACTTCGCCCAGTCGGGAGCCTTCTACAAACTCCAGCAGATTCCTTCCATCAAGATCGATCAGAACTTCGGCAGCAAGATCAAGCTGTCCGGTTACTATGCCACCCAAAGCACCGACAAGTCGAATGGCGTGGATGGTCTGCCCGCACTCCTGTCGACCGTCCGCATACAGGCTATCTTCAGTAAGATGGCGCGCGGGAATTTCGATTACACGATCTCGCCAACGCTGCTTTTCCATTTTAGTACGGGTTTCCAAAGCCACAAGAATCCGGATACCGTCCCGCCGATCAGCGCCGAGTATGACAATACCCAACTCGGAATTGTCGGATCCCCCGGTAACGGCTTCCCCCGCTTCGGCGTCCTCGGCGACAACGTCTATGGGGGTATGGGGATCGCATTCGGGCCAGGCAGCCGCAACCTGTTTATCGGCAGAAGGTTGTCAGGCAGTCCCAGCCTGAGCTGGGTTCACGGGAACCATACTTACAAGATCGGCGCCGAGTGGAAGTACGAGACCACCAACTCCGCATCGAAAACCAATTTGTCTCCGGCGTACGGCTACAGCGGTGCAGAGACCGCTCAGCCCCTGTACGGTCAGGTGCTTCCAACCGGAACGGGCATCGGCAGCACCTGGGCCAGTTTCCTGCTCGGCCAATACGACAGCGTTACCGCCGGCAACGGGCAGACGCTGTTTTATCGCCGGACATCGTGGGGTATGTATGTTCAGGATAGCTGGAAGGTCACGCGCAAGTTGACCTTGGACTACGGTCTGCGCTGGGATCTTCAGCAGCCGCTCAATGAACTCCATGATCGCATGATCAGTTTCAGTCCGACGACTATCAATCCGACGGCAAACGGCCTCCCCGGTGCGGTGATTTACGCCGGCAACGGTGCGAAGCGCTGCAATTGTCTGTTCGCCCCGTATTACCCGTACGCCATCGCTCCGCGCTTTGGCCTGGCCTACCAGATCGATCCCAAAACGGTATTGCGCGGCGGAATTGGCATTAGCTATACCCCCTTGGCCGCGTTGCTGACCGATCCTCCCGCCTCCGGCATGGGCTTTAACTCCGTCACCATTCCGTCGCCCGGAAACAACGTCGCGGCCGGCATTATGTCGAAGCCGCTGGTGTTCGACCAGAACGCTCTTTGGGGCGCGCCCTACGATCCCGGCTTGAATGTGGTTGCCGGCGGCGGCATCCAGAACGCCCCCGCCATAGTGGATCCCAACATGGGACGGCCTTCCCGGGTTCTTCAATGGAACATCTCGCTTCAACGCGAAGTTCTTCGAGACCTGCTTGTAGAAGCGGCTTTCGTCGGCAACCATGGGGTTTGGTTACCCACCGGCAGTTCCCAAGGTTTCTACAATGCGAGTGTCGGCAACCTGATCAACTACAATGCCGTCAGTCCGGCGACCCTCGCGGCGCGCGGGCTCGGCGACCTCACCGACGCGAACACCCGGTCGCTGCTGACTGCCACCATCACCAGCGCCGCCGCCGTGGCCGCGGGGTTCAAGAAACCCTACGCCAATTTCCCCGATTCGGGCTCGGTGCTCCAGAGTCTGCGGCCATTTCCGCAGTACAACGGCATCGGTCAGTTCCAGGCGCCCCTGGGCAATTCCTGGTATGACTCTTTGCAGGTCAAGGTGGTCAAACGCTTATCGCACGGCCTCACGGCGACCATGGCCTACACCTTTGGCAAAGCTCTCGACTCCACCACGAATGCGGGCAGTATCTACGACAGGAGGACTTTCAAGGGGCTCTCGCCGTTCTACTATCCCAACATCTTCAGCCTCAGCGTGGACTACACCATACCGGCCATCGGCCCCGTCAAGAAGAGCCGTATTGCCAGGGCGATCCTGGCCGACTGGAGAATCAGCAGCCTGATGACAGATCAGAGCGGCGTTCTGCTTGGGACGCCGGGTTCGAGCAACTCGATCGGCAGTTATGTGTCCACGGGCTACACACGAATGGTCCGGCTTCCGGGCGTGCCTCTGTACCTGATGGACATTAACTCCTCCATCGATCCCACCCAGCAAACCGTTCTGAATCCCGCGGCCTGGCAGAATCAGGCAGCGGGCGTTCCGGGCAGCAATGTCGCCTACTACAGCGACTTCCGCGGGCAGCGCCGGCCGGCCATATCCGGCGGAATCGGCAAGGTGTTCAAGATTCGCGAGGGCGTGTCGTTTAGTATCCGCGCGGAATTCTTCAATCTGTTCAACATGATGGAGTCGCTGGGAAATCCCAGCACCGGGAGTCCCCAGACCCCCCCGACGCGGTCCAATGCCGGGCTGCTCACGGGCGGTTTCGGATACCTCAACTATACCGGGATCGCGGGCAACAGCGTGGCCTCCTCTTTGCCTACGCCCCGCACCGGTCAGATCGTGGCGCGCATCCAATTCTGAGGGCGTGCCGGGAGGTCGGCGCACATCGGAGATTTGCCGCCGCGCCTCACAGCCTTGGTGTTACTGTTCGGCGGCGTTGCGGCGGGATCTGCAACGCCGCGGATGGAGTGGTCACGGACGCGGCCATCCGCCACCAGCTGATTCGAGCCTACCGGCAGAGCGGAATGCCGGAGAAGGCGGCTGTCCACGCGACACCATGCGCGCCCAGGAAAGCCCGGCCGCCGGCAAGCCCAAGCATTGAGGCCCTCCGGACCGCGCGGTCTAGCGGTACATCTTCTCCTTCTGAGTGCGCCCGTTCTGAATCGTGAAGCTCCCATCCTGCCGCGCCGACAGCTTGATCCAGTAGCCCTTACAATTCCCACCCTTATTCGCGATGAACGCACCGGGCGCGTTGTGCTTGTTATCGTTCAGCACCGCGTAGTGCAGTTGCCAGATGTCCGGCGTGCCCGGCGATTCGTGGATGGTCTGCCACGCCGGCACGCTCGCGCCCATGTCCGGCCCGTTGTTCATGATGGCCGCCTTTGCCCGCAGTGCCTGCACCAACGCCGGCGCGCCCGACGTCCGCTTCGCGTGGTGCGTCGTCATGTACACGTCCACCGTGCCCAGCAGGTTGTTCGGACACGCCAGATCATACTCCTGATTCCAGTGAAGGTCGCCCAGATCCACGACACGGAACTTGCCGAACGTGACCACCAGCCCGATGGAGTGGGCGTTCTCTCCCCGGTCGATCTCAATCGGCCGGTAGCTCGCACACAGCGGATTCGCCTGCCCCGCGCCTTCGAGCGGCCGGGTCATCGCCTTGCCCGATGCCGTCACCACCTGCACGTCGATCCCCTCGACGGGAATCCGGTCTCCCGCCTTCACCTCGATGTGCTTGCCCTTGGCCCGCACCGCCAGGTAGTCCCCATAGACTCCGCCCGGCCCCTTCGACTCGAAGCTCTGTCCGTGATCCACGAAATTACGGATCGGCATTTTCGCCGCCAGTTGCGGCACGCCGCCCACATGATCGCCGTGATAGTGCGTGATCACCAGGTAATCGATCTGCGTAACACCCGCCGCCTTGGCCGCCGCCACGATGCGTCCGGCATCGCGATTACCGGAGCCACCGTACCCCGCATCCACCAGCATCGATTGCCCGGAGGGCGCAACGTACAGCGTGGCTTTTCCGCCCTCCACGTCGATCGCGTACACCCGCAATTCCTGCGCGGCACAGGTGAGCGCGCACAGCCCCAGCAGTAGAATCCTCTTCATCGGTCCTCTCATTGTAGACTGCGAATTACAGGTGAATCGCAGCGGCGATCTCCGCCGCCACCCGCGCGTTGGACTGCGCCAGCGCGATGTTGGTGCGCAGACTCCGCCCCCCGGACAACTCCACAATGCGCGCCAGAATATATGGAGTCACCGCCTTGCCCTTGATGCCGTACTGTTCCGCTTCGCGGACCGCGGAATCGATGAAACCGCGCATGTCATGCGCCGGAATCTCATCCGCCTCCGGTACCGGGTTGCAGACGATCGCGCCGCCGCCGAGATTGAGCCCCCACTGCACCTCCAGGAAACGCGCCACTTCGGCCGGTGTGTCCAGCCGCAGCGGCGTCTTCAGCCCGCTGCGCCGGCTCCAAAACGCGGGAAACTCATCGGTGCCGTACCCGATCACCGGAACCCCGCGTGTCTCCAGGTACTCCAGCGTCTTGGGCAGATCCAGCAGCGCCTTGACGCCGGCGCAGACCACCGCCACCGGTGTGCGCGCCAGTTCTTCCAGATCCGCCGAAATGTCGAAGCTCGCGTCCGCCCCGCGATGGACGCCGCCGATCCCACCCGTGGCGAACACTCTGATACCCGCCAGATGCGCGCAGATCATGGTGGCGGCCACCGTGGTCGCGCCGATCTTTTTCGTTGCCAGCGCATACGGCAGATCGTTGCGGCTCAGCTTGAGAACATTCTTGGCCGTGGCCAGCCACTCCAACTCGGTATCGGAAAGACCGGCGCAGATCACGCCGCCCATCACCGCGATAGTGGCCGGCACCGCGCCCCCGGCGCGCACTTGACTCTCCAGCGACCGGGCGGTCTCCAGGTTCTCCGGGTAGGGCATCCCGTGCGTAATGATGGTGCTCTCGAGCGCCACCACCGGACGCCCGCCCTGCAGCGCCCTGCGGATTTCAGGAGCGACCTTTAAGTACATTCCATACCATCATGACAGCAACAACGGCTCCGGTCAGCTGCCGCAACCGTGACGAACCGTGACGGCGCGAGTACCTAATTCCGCGGTAGGCCGGCCCTTGCCACCAGCACCGAGCACGACGCGCGCTCCACGACACTCCGCGATACGCTGCCGACGAAAAACGTTTCCAGACGGGATTTGTCGCACGAACCCACCACAATCAGGTCCGCTCCCCACTCCTTGGCATGGTCGGCGATCATGCTCTTGGGGTCGCCCTCCGGGCTGGCGCCATCGGCGTTGAGCCCTCGGCTCTGCAGTTGAGCCACCGCGCTCGCCACCGTATTCGCGGCAATATTGTCCGCCGTGTGCTGCACATCGGACACATCGCGCGCACCTTCCAGTAGTTGCGCCACCGGAGGGTGAACACCTTCGACCACCGTAAGGACGCGGAATTCAGTTCCCTCAGGCCAGGGAATCGAGGCCGCCGCCGCTACCGGATCGGACGACCCATCGTTACTGCCGCTGACAGCAATCAGGATTCGCATATCTGCTTTGGAGTGCATCAGCACCTGCGGTACCATGACCGCATGGCGCACACAGGGAAGTACTGTCGGGCACCACTGCGGCAACAGCCCGGAAGTGGAGGGAATCGGTGATGAAGTGGTGACCGGTCAGTCACAATTGCCGATCTTCGGCGAGGGGCTCGTCGAGGGCGGTCCCATACAGCGCATCTCGTCCCTGCTCATCAAGCCGGCGTCCGCGGTGTGCAACCTCGATTGCGAATATTGCTTCTACCTGGATCGCGAGGCCGACCCGTACAGCGCGCTGCCCGGCCGCCGCATGACGCTGGAGACGCTGGAGCGCCTGGTGGATACCTACCTGTTCTACTCTTATCCCAACAGCGTGTTCGCGTTTCAAGGCGGCGAACCGACCCTCGCCGGGCTGCCGTTTTTCGAAAAGCTTGTGGAGTTCCAGCAGCAGTACGGCCGCTCGGGACAGTCGGTCAGCAATGCGCTACAGACAAACGCCATCCTGCTCGACAAGAACTGGTGCCGCCTGTTCCGCCAGTATCAGTGGCTGCTCGGCGTTTCGCTCGATGGGCCGGAGGAGATCAACGACCGCTTCCGTTACAACAAGGAGAAGCGCGGCACCTGGAAGCGCGTGATGAAGAGCGTCGAACTGCTCCAGGCGGAGAAAGTGGATTTCAACGTACTGTGCGTGCTCTCCCAGGTCAACGTGGAGAAACCGCGCGAGCTATACAAGTACTATAAGAGCGTTGGCATCGATAACCTGCAATTCATTCCGCTGGCGGAGTTCGCGCCCGACGGAAAGCCCCTGCCCTACACCATCACGCCACAGCAGTACGGACACTTCATGTGCGAGCTTTTCGAGGTGTGGTGGCCGGACCGCCGCAAGATGCGTATCCGCTGTTTCGACAATATCGCCGAAGCCGTGGCGGGTCAGAAACCGGGGAACTGCACCATGCATGAAACCTGCGACAGCTACGTGGTGGTAGAGTACAACGGCGACATCTACCCCTGCGATTTTTTCGTCGAGAGCGGCTGGAAACTCGGTAACGTGAATCTGGACTCGTGGCGCGAAATCGCCCACCGCACGCGGCGCTACTCCTTCGCCGGAAAGAAATCTATCGCCCACCCGGATTGCCAGGTCTGCGAATACCAGTCCATCTGTCACGGTGGCTGCCCCAAGTTCCGCCATGGCCCGAACG
>JAPKZC010000576.1:4006-5270 GCA_026394025.1 Candidatus Solibacter sp. | reverse complement strand
TGCCATCAGCAGCATCACACCGTCGCCCACGAAGAACCCCGGACCCACCACCCGCTTCAGCCACGGTATGCAACTGCAATCCGCGCCCCGCAATGCGTCGTACTGAATCGCGAAGTACCCCAGAAATGCCAGCAGCATCGCCCCCAGCACCAGCGCTCCCCAGCGCCGCAACCGGGGCACCAGGATCATTACCGCGCCTGCCGTTTCCACGATCCCGAAAAACAGCGCCGCGGCCAAACCCAACTGTTCCGGTACCTTGGCTTGCACCATGCGCACCGCCGTGCCCTGTACGTCGGTGATCTTCCAAAGCCCGGAGAGCAGAAACAGAGCGCACAGCAGCACCGCTGAAACCCAACTCAGCCCGTTCTTCCAGCCCGGCGCCTCCGTCCGGACAAGCCCCGGGCTCGCTTGTGCCATACTGTCGTTCATGGACCTTATT
Organism: Candidatus Solibacter sp.; assembly: GCA_026394025.1. Classification (GTDB taxonomy): domain Bacteria; phylum Acidobacteriota; class Terriglobia; order Bryobacterales; family Bryobacteraceae; genus Solibacter. Next base: position 4,831 of record JAPKZC010000576.1, on the reverse strand, counting down.
GTACCCCTCCGGCCCGCTCGTCCGGTGCCATGACCGCCCTTGCCTGCTTCCTCCTGCTGGCCGCTTCCACCAGCGTCGAACTGGTCGACGAGGTCTACCAGATCCCCTCGGCCCGATGGAATTATATCCCCATCAACCTGCGCCAGAATCCGGCCCGAATCGACGCCAGCTTCCAGGTAGATTCGGGGCCAGGAAGGGTCCGTCTGGCTCTGCTGACTCAGGCCGATCTCGAGCGTCTGCGCGAAGAACTCCCCCACGGTCTGCTGGCTGTCACCGACACCGGCAACTCCGGCGCGCTCCGCTTCCGTGTCCGCCAACCCGGCGACTACGCCCTGGTGGTGGACAACCGCTCCGGCAAGGGGCGGCCCGCCGCCGTCCATCTGCGAATTGCGCTCGATTTTGCTCCTGCCCCGCCCGCCGTCACCCGCCTCGATCCCCGCCGCCAGCTCACCGTAATCGTCCTGGCCTTCGCCTTTTTCGTCGGCGTAGTCACCTTCTCCGCACGAAAACTTCTCCGCGCCGCAAAGAGACCCTGACCGCCGTCCCACCGCCCCCCTACTCCGCCAGCGCCGCCCCCGCCGCCGCGATCGTCTTCTCGATATCCTCGTCCGTGTGCGCCGCGCTCACAAATGCCGCCTCGAATTGCGATGGCGCCAGATACACCCCGCTGTCCAGCATCTTCCGGAAAAACCGCCCGAAGCGCGCCGTATCGCACTTCTTCGCCGATTCCCAATCCGTCACCGCCCCGTCCGTGAAGAAGTACGTGAACATCGATCCCACGCGATTCACCGTGACCCCCTCCGGCGCCGCGGCCTCCAGCTTCGC
>JAPKZC010000576.1:3486-3968 GCA_026394025.1 Candidatus Solibacter sp. | reverse complement strand
TGCGCCTTCAAATGCCGCAACATCGCCAGCCCCGCCGCCACTGCCAGTGGATTCCCCGATAGCGTCCCCGCCTGGTAGATCGGCCCCGCCGGCGCCACCATGCTCATGATGTCCCGCCGCCCGCCGTATGCCCCCACCGGCAGCCCGCCGCCGATCACCTTGCCCAGCGTCGTCAAATCCGGCCGGATGCCGTACCTCGCTTGCGCCCCGCCATACGCCACCCGGAACCCCGTCATCACTTCGTCAAAGATCAACAGCGCTCCGTACCGCGTCGTGATCTCGCGCATCCCTTCCAGGTAGCCCGGCAGCGGCGGCACGCATCCCATGTTGCCCACCACCGGCTCCACAATCACCGCCGCGATCCGCTCCCCATGCGCGCGAAACGCCTCTTCCAACGCCTCTAGCGAATTGTAGGGCAGGGCAATCGTCGTATCCGCGAACGCCTTCGGCACGCCCTGCGTGTCCGCGATCCCTAGCGTCGC
>JAPKZC010000576.1:0-3437 GCA_026394025.1 Candidatus Solibacter sp. | reverse complement strand
CCCCGTCAGGTCGCGCCCCGTGTACCCGCGCGCCACCCGGATCGCCGACATCGTCGCTTCCGTGCCCGAATTCACCAGCCGCACCATCTCTATTGAGGGCACCGCCTCGATGATGGCGTCCGCCAGGTCGATCTCCTGCTCCGTCGGCGCCCCGAAACTCGTGCCGGTCGCGAGCGCCCGCTCCAGCGCCGCCAGAATCTCCGGATGCCGGTGCCCCAACAGCAGAGGCCCCCAGGATCCCACGTAATCGATGTACTCGTTCCCGTCCGCGTCGAACAGGTGCGACCCCTCGCCGCGCGCGATGAATACCGGTTGCCCGCCCACGCTGCGAAACGCCCGCACCGGCGAATTCACCCCGCCCGGTATCTTCTCCACCGCCCGGCGAAACAGTTCTTCCGATTTGCTGTGTGTCATGAGCAACCTTCCCTCCCCGCCTTAGTGGGATAAGGCTCTGCCTTGTCCATCCGAGCGAAGCTCGGACTCCTCCCGCGGCGAGAAACATCCTCCCACCTCCAATGTCTTCTCTGCGCTTGTCTCCGCGCTCTCCGCGTCTCTGCGGTGAATCGTCTTCCTCTAGGGCTCCGTCTGCTAAGCTAAGGCGATCAAACTCCCCTCGCCTTCGGCACCACGCGCCCGAACCCAAAGCTCATCGCAATCTCGTACAAGCTCCCGTTCAAATTGCGCATCAGACGGCGCTTCAGCCCCAGGTATGGCTGCTTCCCCGCGAACAGATCCTGCATCACGCCCGCAAATCGCGGCGAACGCCGCGTGAATTCCACCATCCGCTGCGGCACCGGCCCGTATAGAAAACGTCCCAGAAACACCCGCTTGGCCAACCGCGAGCCAAACTCCAAATCGGCCGCGAAATCGCGCCGCAGCAACCCGCGATAGTGGTTCGTGCTCTCCACCCCTACGCCCACGTCGCGCAGCAGACTCTGCGCCGCCAGGTCGCCCGATCGAATCGCGTAGTAGAGACCTTCCCCCGTGATCGGGTCCACCAGTCCCGCCGCGTCGCCCACCGCCATCCAACCGTCGCCCGCCACCCGGTTGTGCTCCCAGGATTTCGTGTCCAGCGAGGGCAGTAGATGGCTGTAGAAACTTGCGCCCTTCCAACTGATGCCGCGCCCCGCCATGTACGCTTCCAGCCGCTTGCGCAGCGAACTCGCCGGCTCGCCCTTGCCGCAGATCCCCACCGATAGATGCCCGCACCGGGGGAAGATCCAGATGTATCCCTCCAGGTCCGGCAGAAATTGGATGTCGATCCGCGCCTGGTCGCCCTGTACGTAATACCCCAGCGCGCTCATCGTGTCGGGCGCCGTCAGTTGCGTCCCCACGTCGCGCAGCGGATTGCGCGCCCCTGTGGCCACGATGCAGAAATCCGTGTCCAGCTTGCCGCCTGCCGTCTCCAGGCGCCACCCCGCACCCTTCCGCTCCATGCCCGTGATGCGCGTCTTTTCGATCTGCGCCCCCGCCCGCTCGGCCCGCTCCAGCAACATGTGGTTCAAGTCGAAGCGCGAGTAGATCACCAGCGGATCGCCCAGCTTCAGCGTCACCTCGCCCGCTTTCGGCGCTGACAGCACGCTCTCCGTCACCATCCGCTTCGGCGTCGAGTTCTCGATCAGAAACGGGTACTGGCTGTATGCCTTGTGCGTCAGCCCTCCACCGCAGGGCTTTTCCCAGGCCAGTTTCTCATCCATCAGAACCACGTCGAGCCCGGCCGATGCCAGCTTTTCCGCCGCGAATGCCCCCGCCGGACCGCCACCCAGAATTGCGACCCGTTTCATTTCTTCTTGCCGGCCGGTGGTAGATCTTCCGGCGCCGGCATCTTGCCCCCGGCTCCCGGCGCTGCCATCCCACCGCCACGAGGACTCTCCATGCCCGGAGCCGCCCCGCCCGGCATTTGCCCGCCCCCGTGCGGGCTTCCTTCCTGCCGGCCCACCACCGTCCATTTATTGTCTTTCAGCTCCAGCTTGTACGGGATCGCCATTTGCGATGCGCCGGTGCCTTTGACCGCGAACGAAACCGTCGCGTCCGCTTTATCCCCATTGAACTTCACCGACGTCACCGTGATATCCATGGTCGCTGGTGTCATGCCCTTCTTGGCTAGATAATCCAGCACGCCTTGACGCACCGCGTCATTGCTTTCGACGCCGCGATGACATCCGGCGAGACCAAAAATCAGGAGAAATGTTGAGACGATTCGCACCCTTCGATTATAACCAGTGCCGGCACGGCCGCGCCCACGCCTTGTCTTTGGCTTTCTCTGCGCTTATCTCCGCGGCCTCTGCGCCTCCGCGGTGAATACACCACTTCCCCAGTTCCAACCTCGCCGTGCCACGCACCGGACGCCCTTGTCTACCGCGGCTTGTCTTCCAGCATCGCCTTCAGCCCCGCGATCTCCCGCTTCAGCTTGCGCTCCCGTCCCACCATCATCAGGACGTAGACCACCAGAATCAGCCACGCCACCCACAGCCCGGCGTTGAGGAAGGTGAAATTCCGCTGTAAGCGCTCCATCTCGCGGACCACGTCGTCGGCGGAAGCCTGTAATAGCATTAGTGCGTACATAGATCCTCCCTCAGAGAGCATGCGCCATCCGGCGCAGCGAATCGATTTCCCGCTGGAATTGTTCCTGCCGCAGGCGCACCGCGGTGAACACCACGCCCACCAGCAGCACCGCCAGCATCTGCCAGCCGAACACCGCCTTCCAGTCCGGCGGGAAACTGCCGCCGCCCCAGAACACCGGCTGCGGATGCTGCGTCCGCCACCATTTGATCGAGAAGATCACAATCGGCACGTCGATGAACGCGAAGATCGAGAACACCGCCGCGAACGTCGCCCGCTGCGTTGGCTCCTCAATCGCGTTGCGCAGCATCAGGTACCCCGCGTACAGCAACCAGCACACCAATGCCGATGTCAGCCGGGCATCCCACGCCCACCACACGCCCCACGCCACCCGCCCCCAGATCGAACCCGTGATCAGGTTGCCCGCCAGAAACGCCAGGCCGACTTCCGTCACCGCCACTGCCAGTGCATCGTACTGGAATTTCTTCGTGATCAGGAACAGTATGCTGGCCGTGAACGCCACCATCGCGCAGGTCAGCGCCGTAATCGCCATCGGCACGTGAAAAAAGATGATCTTGAAGATCGCACCTTGATTGGCCTCCGCCGGAAAACCCGTGATCAGGTACATGTCGCGCGCCAGCAGTAGAAGCGCCGCCGCGCCAATGCCGAAGAGCACTTTATCGCGCATAGTCTATCCTCCTACCAACACCGTCTCCACCAGGAACACAGAGACCGCCGTGTACATCACGTCGAAACCGATCAACATTTTCAACCACGCGTCGTTTTCCACCGTGATCGGTTTGCCCGCCACCAGCGCGCCCGTCAACTGCATCGCTCCCAGCAGCGCCGGAATCAAAATGGGAAAATGCAAGATC
>JAPKZC010000208.1:813-3592 GCA_026394025.1 Candidatus Solibacter sp. | reverse complement strand
CATGGTTGAAGGTCATCGCCACCATCAGGCGATTATGATCGTCGTAGATCCCCATCCAATGCCCTTTGGTGCCGGCCGCGCGCTGTCCCATCCACCCGCCGCCGCCTCCGCGCAGCGACCACTGCCCCAGGATCTGGTAGCGGTCGTCCAGATCGTAGACCGCGTGAAAGATGGAATCGTCGTTGCCGATCTCCACCACCGGACGGTCGGGGAATACGCGCGTCATGCTCGCCGCGAAACGCCCATACTCCTCCGGTCCCCAAAAATCGTCCATATAGAGGAAGCCGCCGCGCAGCAGGTACTCGCGCAGCGTTTTCGCCTGCGCGTCGGTCAGCAGCCAGTCGCCCATCTCACCGGCCACCATCCACGGCCAGTTGAAGAAGTCGTCCACGTCGTCTGGGTTATTGGGCTGCTCCACGCTGCGCACGTGGATCCGCGTCAACCGCCGCAGCGCCAGCGCGAAATGCCGGTCGGCGCGCGGGTAGTCCTGCGTCCAACTGGTGCCGCCTTCCCGCCAGTCCAGGCGCCCGTAGCGGAAGCGCGCGAATCGCGCATCGGGATGCTGCGGATACATCAGGCGCGCCTGCACCCACTCGGCTTTCTCATGCCAGTCCGGAGGCAGGGGGATATTGTCGTAAGCCTCCATCGAAGGGTACACGCGAAACGGCTTCTGGAAGGCGTACAACGCGCCCATCGCCAGAACCCCGCATCCCACCAGCCCCAACGTCCTTCGAGAAATCAAGAGACCGCCTTGAGCGCAGGATAACAAATCCCCGCGCCGCCTCACGGGTTGCCGTAGCGCATCGCCACCACCACCGCCTTGCCCCCCGCGCCCGTCACGACGAACAGGCGGCTGAACTCCGCATCGTCAATCGTGATCCCCGCCGCTCCGCCCAGCGCCTGAATCACCGCCGGCACCGTATTGCTGTGCCCCGCCACCACCACTACGCCGCCCTGCACCGCCAGAATCTTCTTGACCAACGCCGCCGTGTCCGCCGCCTTCACCTGGGTGACCGGCAGGGTCGCCGTGGCCAGCGGCGCCAGCGTCTGCTGCGTCCGCTTCGCATCGCTGGCGAATAACGCCTTCACCGTCGCGCCCGCCGCCTTCCACGTGGCCACCACACGCGCCAGTTCCGCTGCCCGCTGTTTCCCGGCAGGCGTCAACCCGGGGTCGTCCGCCGGCAGCGCCTCCTTTTCCGCGTGCCGCACCAGAATTACCACCGCCGGCGCACCCATCGCCGATCCCGGGGCCAGCATCGCAGCTGTCAAGACCAATATGCCCAATCGTAGCCGTTTCATGGTTTCCCTCGCAGGTGTATCCTACTCCACGTTCGCCTGCACGTCCAGCCACCATGCTCAACCACCGCGCGCGCCACGCTACAATACCAACGCCGGAGGACCCGCCGCATTGCCGGAGACCGTCGTCGAGTTCCATCAGGTCGTCTTCGCCTACGACCGCACCGAAGTCCTGCACGAGGTCTCTTTTTCCCAACCCTGACAGTTCGGCGGCTATACCGAAGAAAGGTGAAGCGTCCGGGTGCCCTTCGAATGGAATGCTCTAAAGGCCGCCGCGAACTTGCGGAAGCATGGTGTCTCATTCGATGAAGCCCGGCCCGCGCCGATTTACGGCGCGTTCGCCCTGGGCCGCGAGCACTGCATGGCGCCCTGCCCAGCCCCAACGGCGTGCGCGTGGCCGAGCGCCTGGTCCGCGCACCCGGTACTCTTCGCCTGGTTCCCGGCGGCGCAGACTCAGACCGGCCGCTTTCGCGTCACGTACAGCGTGGTCACTACCGACACCACCGACGCCCCGGACAGCACCAGCAGCGCCATTGTCATGCTGTGAGTGGCGTCGCGGATGAGCCCAACCACGGCGGGACCCACAAAGCCCGCCAGGTTCCCCACCGAGTTGATCCACGCGATCCCGGCCGCCGCCGCCACCCCCGAAAGAAGCGAAGTGGGCAGCGACCAGAATAGGGATAGCGTGCACATGATCCCGATGGTGGCGAACGTCAGCGCGATGAACCCGGCGATGCCCGAGATTCCTGGAATCGCCGAGATGCTGAACGCCACTGCCTGTAACAACCCCGCCAGCGCGATGTGCCAGCGCCGCTCGCCGGTCTTGTCCGAGTGGTGGCCGACCACGATCATGACGATCGCCGATGCGCCCCAGGGAATCACCGACAGCCATCCGATAGCGAGCGGGTCTTTGGTGAGGGTTTCTTTGATGACCTGCGGCAGCCAGAAGCCCAGCCCGTAGTTGCCGAGCACGAATCCGAAGTACACCAGGCACAGCAGCCAGACGTCCGGGCTGCGAAACGCATCCAGCAGCCGGTGGCCTCCGGTACCGCCCTTGTTCTTGAGAGCCTCTTCTTCCCGCAGGCGCGCCAGCACCAGTTCCTTCTCGGGCGCGGTAAGCCACTTCGCTTGGGCGGGATTGTCGGTCAGGAAATAGAGAGCCACGGCGCCGGCGATGAGCGAAGGGACGCCCTCCATCAGGAACAGCCACTGCCACGCCGCGAGGTGGCCGGTTCCGCTCATCCGTTCCAGGATCCAGCCCGAAATCGGGCTGGCGATCACTCCCGAAAGCGGCACGGCGCTCATAAAGGCCGCCACCATTCTGGCTCGGTGCTTTCCGGTGAACCAGAAGGTCAGGTACAGAATCACGCCCGGAAAGAATCCCGACTCCACGATACCGAGCAGGAACCGGATGGCGTAAAAGCCGGTGGCGTCCTTCACCAGCATGGTGCAGGCGGAGACCACGCCCCACACGATCATGATG
>JAPKZC010000208.1:0-732 GCA_026394025.1 Candidatus Solibacter sp. | reverse complement strand
ACCCGGTCCACGTACGCCAGGATGTAGCACAGGAACAGGTACGGCATGAGCCGCCAGGTGATCTTGCTGTACGTGGCGCGCTCGAACTGTTCGGCGGATTGGTCGATTCCCGGGCTCATTCCGTCCACCCCCGGAGAGGAGCCGCTGTTGCTCGGGATAGAAGAGTCCGAAATATGAATCGCATGAACAGAAGTCTATCAGCCTGCCCGCCGCCCAACAAGTTCGCTGCGCTGTGTCCGCGGCTCCGGCGCCCGGTTGCCTCCCACTTCCACGCGGCGGATACCCGAGGCTACTGCACTGAGCGTATTGTCGTAAGGGAGCATCATCGCCACGTGGTACTTCCGCCGCTCCAAGGTCCACAAACACGTTCCGGGAGATTGATCCCGTGTGCAGAATGGTCCTGCGTGGTCTTGAATGACTCGCGGCGCCACCCGCCAGGCTCCACAAGGAAATCGATGGCTGAGCGCTCACGCTTCGCGAAGGATGATATTCTGGCACCGGTGCAGAAGAGGCGGCCAAGCCGCCAGACAAGGAGTCCGAACGCAATGCAGGCATTGACTCGAAGAGGTTTTGTCGTTACGGCGGCCTCTGCCGCCAGAGTCCTGGGTGCGAACGATCGGGTTCGTCTTGCGTCCATCGGCTGTGGTGGACGCGGCCAGCACCTGATGCGCATGGCGAAGGCTGCCGGCGGGGCTGAGTTTGCCGCCGTCTGCGACGCCTGGGATGTGCGCC
>JAPKZC010000386.1:8125-10693 GCA_026394025.1 Candidatus Solibacter sp. | reverse complement strand
GCGCCACCGCGCAGTGCCGGCGCAAACAGCGATGCGGCGCGATTCAGCGGGGCCACGGCGCGCGCCGTGACAATGGCCACACGATGCGTGTTCAGCCACTCCTCGGCGCGTTCGGCGCGCACTTCCACATTTGCCAGTTTGAGTTCCCGCACCACCGATTCCAGGAAGCGGGCCTTCTTCTGCGTGGATTCGAGCAGGGTGAAGCGCGTCGCGGGCAGCACCAGGGCGAGCGGAATGCCCGGGAATCCGGCGCCGGACCCGGCATCGGCAACGTGCCCGGCGCCTTCAAAGAGACGCCAGGGCAACACCGAATCGACCACGTGTTTGATGGCCGCCTCACGCGGGCTCACGATGCGGGTCAGGTTGAAATGCTGGTTGGCCTCCACGATGAGGTCGAGATGCCGGGCCGCTCCGGCGATACATTCCTCGCGAAAAGGCAGATCGGCAGGCAGAAGCTGGCGCAGTTCATCGGCAAAGGACACGTGATCTCATGATCGCAAATCCGCCGCGCCGTTAAACTGGAGAAGGACGATGGTATTCGAAGAATCCGGAAGTGTCGCGGTGCTGGCCGAAAAGCCCTCGGTGGCGCGCGACATCGCGCGCGTCCTGGGCGCGGGCGCCAGAGGCAATGGCTACCTTCACGGCAATGGCTACGTGGTCACCTGGGCCATCGGTCACCTGGCCGCACTGGCTCAGCCGCACGAGATCAATCCGCAGTGGCGCCAGTGGCGCCGCCACCTGCTCCCCATGCTGCCGGAGCAATGGCCCCTGGTGGTCTACGAGAAGACCAAGGACCAGTTCGAGATTGTGAAGCAGATTCTCAACTCGCCGAAAATCTCCCGCGTGGTGTGCGCCACGGACGCGGGCCGCGAAGGTGAACTGATTTTCCGCTATATCTACGACGCCGCGCAATGCGCCAAACCGGTCAGCCGCCTGTGGATCTCTTCCCTCACTCCGGACGCCATCCGTACGGGCTTCGACGCGCTACGTCCGGCCTCCGATTACGATGGGTTGGCCGATGCCGCACACGGGCGCAGCCGCGCCGATTGGCTGGTCGGCATGAACCTCTCGCGCGCCTACTCGCTGGCTTACGACGAAGTGCTCTCGGTGGGCCGCGTGCAGACGCCGACGCTCGCCATGGTGGTGGAGCGCGAACTGGCCGTCCGCCGTTTCGTCCCGGAGGACTACCTGGAAGTGATGGTCACCTTCCGCCCCACCGGCACTCCGAAAGCGGGCGCGTACCAGGGCACGTGGTTTCGCGAGCGCGCGGCTTCACCCGCCGGGCCCGGCGCCGACAAGGAATCGCTGCAACAGGCCATGCGCTTGCCCCCCGATGGAGAAGAGGCCAAGCGCATCGCGGCACGCGCGCGCTCCGGGCAGGCCGCCATCGAATCCGTCGAAGCCCAGACCCAGCGAATGCCGCCGCCGGCGCTCTACGATCTCACCGAGTTGCAGCGCCACGCCAACCGCCTGTTCGGCTTCAGCGCGCAGAAAACGCTGGACACGGCGCAAGCTCTGTATGAACGCCATAAGCTGATCAGCTATCCGCGCACCGATAGCCGTCACCTCTCGCAGGACGTGGCGCGGACGCTGCCGCGGGTGGTCGATACCATTGCCGGGCCCTACCGCGAGCAACTTGCGCCCGGCACCGGGGAACGTCCGCTGGGGCGCCGCTTCGTGGATGATTCCAAGGTGACCGATCACCACGCCATCATTCCCACTACCACCTCGGCTGACCAGGTTTCGCTGGCTCCCGAAGATCGCAAGATCTATGACTTGATCTGCCGCCGCCTGCTCAGCGCCTGGCATGACGACCACATCTGGAGCGTGACCACGGTGATCACAGCGGTTCGCAATGACGCCGTCGTAGACCGTTATCACACCTCGGGCAGCGCGGTGCAGCAGACCGGCTGGAAGGTGCTGGACCTGGCGCCCGCGAAGGCGAAGAGCGCCGCGCCGGGCACAGACGATGGGCGAGCCGGGCAGGTGCTGCCGCCGGGGCTCGCCAAAGGCCAGGCGCAGGACGTGCTGGATGCCGAGGTCTTGAAAAAGAAGACGCGCGCGCCCAAGCGTCTCACCGACGGGACCCTGCTCACCGCCATGGAAACGGCCGGCAAGACGCTCGATGAGAAGGAACTCTCCGACGCCATGAAGGAGACCGGGCTGGGCACTCCGGCCACGCGGGCTTCCATCATCGAAGTGCTGCTCAAGCGCGAGTACATAGTCCGCAACGGCAAGAGCCTCGAGGCCACCGATAAAGGGATCCGGCTGATCGAAGTGGTCCACCCGGAGGTCAAGAGCCCCATCATGACGGGGCAGTGGGAAGCGTACCTGCACCGCATCCACCGCGGCACGGCGCAGCTCGCTCCCTTCGTGAAGGGCATTGAGGACTACGTGCGTGAGGTGGTGGGCAAAGTGGGGCAGGCGGCGCCGCCTGCCAATCCCACCGGCGGGCGAACTCCTGCCAGCTTCTCCCGGCCGCCGCTCGGTTCGGCGGACCCTCGCGACACGGTGAAGGCGCCAGGGACAACGCAGTCCAACGATGCGGCGGTGCCGCCGCGCCGTGCC
>JAPKZC010000386.1:4981-7958 GCA_026394025.1 Candidatus Solibacter sp. | reverse complement strand
CCCCCCCACCGGCGCGGCGCCCCTATACAACGGCGGCACGCTCACGGAACTCCTGCAAACCGCCTTCGGATTCCCATCGTTCCGCACCAGCCAGGAAGCCGTCTGCCAGGCCGTCATTGCGGGCCGTGACGTCCTGTTGGTCATGCCCACCGGCGCCGGCAAGTCTCTCTGCTACCAGTTACCCGCCGTGGCGCGCGGCGGCACTGCGCTGGTGATCAGTCCGCTGATCGCCCTGATGGAAGACCAGGTGGCCAAGCTCAAGGAGCGCAACTTCGCCGTGGAACGCATACACTCCGGGCGCGACCGTGCCGCCTCCCGCCAGGCGTGCATCGACTACCTCAACGGCGCCTTGCAGTTCCTCTTCATCGCGCCGGAGCGTCTGCGCGTTTCCGGTTTTCCCGAAATGCTGGCCAAGCGCAAGCCCTCGCTCATCGCCATCGACGAGGCCCATTGCATTTCCCAATGGGGTCACGATTTCCGCCCGGACTACCGTATGCTGGGCCAGTATCTGCCCACCCTGCGGCCCGCCCCGGTGATCGCCCTGACCGCCACCGCCACGCCCGTGGTGCAGAACGATATCGCCGTGCAACTGAACCTCGCACAGCCCGCGCTTTTCATTCAGGGCTTCCGCCGCGACAATCTGGCGATTGAAGTGGTGGAGGTGGCGCCCTCGCGGCGCACCGGCCTCACCCTGGAACTGCTGCTCGACGAGGCGCGCCGCCCGGCCATCGTTTACACCCCGACCCGGGCGCAGGCGACATCCGTGGCCGACGCGCTTTCCCGCCGCTTCCCCTGCGCCGCCTACCACGCCGGCCTCGACGCGGAGCACCGCAAGCGCGTCCAGGAGGAATTCCTGGAGGGCGGTATCCACGTCATGGTGGCCACCATCGCCTTCGGCATGGGGATCGACAAGCCGGACGTGCGCACCGTCATCCACACCGCCCTGCCGGGAAGTCTGGAAGCGTACTACCAGGAGATCGGCCGCGCCGGCCGCGACGGCGCGGCCAGCCGCACCATCCTGATGCACTCCTACGCGGACCGCCGCACGCACGATTTTTTCTTCGAACGCGATTACCCCGACGTGAAAGTGCTCGATGGCATCTTCGGACGTCTGCGCGCCGACCCGGTGGAGAAGGCCGTGCTGCAACACCAGCTCCGCCTGGATCCGGAGGTGTTCGATAAGGCCCTCGAGAAGCTCTGGATTCACGGCGGCGCACTAGTGGATTTCGCCGAGAACGTGAGCCGCGGGCACGACCATTGGCGCGAGCCCTACATCGCGCAAGGCGACCAAAAGCAGCAGCAGCTCAACCTGATGCTGCGCTATGCCGAGAGCAGTGAGTGCCGCATGGCCGGCCTGGTGCGCCACTTTGGCGACCTGGCGGACGCGCACAACGCCTGCGGCATTTGCGATTTCTGTGCCCCCGCCGAGTGCTCCGGTCAGCGCTTCCGTCCCGCCACCGATGCGGAGTGTGCGGCGGCGCTTTCGGCCGTCGCCGTGCTGCGTTCGGGCAGCGGCCGGTCTACCGGCAAACTGCACGCCGAAGTGTGCCCGCACGGCGAGATGACGCGCGACGCTTTCGAGGAGGTCCTGGGCGCCATGGCGCGCGCCAATTTCCTCCGCCTGGCCAACGCCATCTTTGAAAAGGACGGCAAGGCCATCCCGTACCGCAAGGCGAGTCTGACGCCGGACGGCGAGGCGCTGGAGGAAATCGTGCCCGGCGATCTGCTCATGAAGGATGCCGCGCAGGCTGCCACCAAAGCCCGCAAGGGCAAAAAGAAGAAAGCGGCCGCGCCCGCCAAGGCCAAGCGGTCGCGGAAGCCCGCCCCGATGGCCACCCCAGCGCCGCCCCGCCCGGCGGACCGGCCCAAGCTTACGCCCGATTCACAGGTGGAAGACAAGTTGCGCCAGTGGCGCATGGCGGAGGCCAAACGCCGCGGAGTTCCCGCCTTCCGCATCTTCAGCGACCAAACGCTGAAAGCCGTGGCGGCGAAGCGGCCCGCGACGGCGGCCGAACTGCTCGCCATCCCCGGTCTGGGTATCGGAACGGTGGAGAAGTACGGCGCGCAGATCTATCGCCTGCTCCACGGGTGACACACCGCCTACCCCCGAAACGCCTTCACCGCCGCGCCGGCGCCTTGCTCGTACGCCGCGATCAGCTTGTCCCACGCGGCGTTGGCATCGCTATCGATCTGCCTCCTCGCCGGGTCGGCGTCGAACCAGGCCAGCGTGCGGCGAATGCCTTCCGCGAAAGGCACGGTGGCACGGTAACCCGGAACGTAGCGCTTGATCTTGCTGTTATCGAAGACCACGCTGGTGGCCTTGTCCCCCTTCAAGCTGCCCAACTTGTCCGGCAGGCAGGCGCCAATCAAGTCGGTCGGGATGTGGACCAGTTGCGGCTCCACTCCGGCGGCCGCCCCGGCGAGGTTGTAGAACTGATCCCAAGTCATCACCTCATCGCTGGTGATGTGGAAGGCGTTTCCGATGGCTTGAGCATTCCCCAGCAGGCCCACCAGGCCCTTGGCGAAATCGGTGTTGTGGGTGATCACCCACAGCGAGGAGCCGTCGCCGGGCACTATCACTTTCCTGCCCTGCCGCATACGGTCCACCGCGGTGTACGATTTGGCCCAGCTGTTGACCGCGAGAGTAATCTGCGTTTCGCCGTAGGTGAGCGAAGGACGCACGATGGTAACCGGGAAAGCCTCTTCCCGATAGGCCCGCATGAGCCGCTCCTCGCAGGCGATCTTGTCGCGGGCATACTGCCAATACGGGTTGGCGAGCGGCGTGGATTCGGTGATCAGATAGTGCTGCACCGGTCTCTGATAGACGCTGGCGGAACTGATGAAGAGGAACTGCCCGGTACGGCCGCGAAACAAATCCAGATCGCGCTCGATATGCGCCTGCGTGAACGCGATCCAATCCACCACGGCGTCAAACCGTGCGCCCGCCAGCGCTTGCGCCGCGCCGCCGGCGTCATCC
>JAPKZC010000386.1:0-4966 GCA_026394025.1 Candidatus Solibacter sp. | reverse complement strand
GCCGCGCGTGGCCAGCGTCAGATCGATGCCGCACTGCGCCGCCAGTTGGGTACACGCCGTGCTGATGATTCCGGTCCCGCCGATGAAGAGAACTCTCATGCAGCAGGTTGGGACGACCCCACCACACCAGCCAGGGGACTGCTCGCCGACGCATACAGCTTCCGCGGCATGCGGCCCGATTCCCACGCCAGCCTTCCCGCCTCCACACCTAACTTCATGGCGCGGGCCATCTTCACCGAATCCTCCGCCGCCGCAATCGCGGTGTTCATCAGCACCCCGTCGGCGCCCAGTTCCATGGCGATTGCGGCATCGCTGGCCGTCCCCACGCCGGCGTCCACAATCATCGGCACCTCGGTGATCATCTCACGGAAAATGCGCAGGTTCACCGGATTCTGTATGCCGAGCCCGCTGCCGATCGGCGCCGCCAGCGGCATCACCGCGGCCGCGCCCGCATCGATCAGGCGGCGCGCGTTGACCACGTCGTCGTTAGTATACGGCAGAACCACGAAACCCTCTTTGACCAGGATCCGCGTGGCTTCGAGCAGTCCGGCATTATCCGGGAACAGCGTCTTTTCGTCGCCGATCACTTCCAGCTTTACCCAGTTGGACAGGCCGACTTCGCGCCCAAGCATGGCCGTACGCACCGCGTCGTCGGCGGTGTAGCACGCGGCCGTGTTCGGCAGAATGAAGATCTTCGTCCGGTCGATGTAATCGATCAGCGATTCCTTGGTGCGGTCCGTCAGATTGACGCGGCGCACGGCCACGGTCACCATATCGGCGCCGCTGGCCTCGTGGCAGCGCATCATCTCCTGAAAACTGCGATACTTCCCCGTTCCCACGATCAGCCGTGAGGAGAACTCCCGCCCCGCGATGGTTAGTTTGTCGGACATGTCCCCATTGTAACGGCAGGAGCTTTCCCGCGCCCGGCAATTGACAACGCGCTCGGACTTCGATACCTTCTTCGAGTGTGCGGACGCGGACGAAGGGGGACTTATGACCAGCAGAAGTAACTACAGCAATCGATCGACCACGGCGGGCGGAACAGATCACAAACTTCCAAACGCGGGGCTCCTGCATCTTGTACTCGGCGCCCTGTTTCTGTTGTCCCTGGGACAGATAGTGCAGCCATGTGCCTGGGCGCAACCTGGAGGCGCCCCAGGCCCGCAGGGAACTCCCCGGCCACCGGGCCAGAACCAGAATGGGATGCATATTTATCTCTGGGCAGGACTCAAGTCCCATTCGGCCGGCCAGCATGACTACCCGCGGTTTCTTGCCGACTGGAGCAAGACTCTGACGGAGCATGGGGCAGTGGTCGATGGCGCGTTACATTCCCCCCGCGGTACCGACCTCGAACATACGGATGTCGTCGTGATTTACAAAGGCGACGCCGGCTTCCTGAGCGAAAGCGAGAAGGCCACGCTCGACACGTTCGTCAAACGTGGCGGCGGCCTGGTTAGTCTTCATGACTCTTTGTGCGGTCCGGACCCGGCCTACTTTGCGATGCTCTTGGGTGGCGCCAAGAAGCATGGCGAAGTGAACTTCACCTTGGAGGCGCCGGTCCAATACGCGGTTGTGGACAAGTCGGACCCCATCGTGAAGGACATGTCCGACGTGACGATACTCGATGAAGCTTTCTTCAAGATGACGTGGGCGGAGAACCCTGCCGTGCACGTGCTGGCAACCGCAAAGATCGCGCCGACGCCCAGTGCCGGCGACCATAAGGGCGAAGTGGTGCCGCAGATCTGGACGTACGAACACGCACTCCCCGGCGGCCAGCCTGCGCGAGCGTTCGTGTGGATGCAGGGCCACACCTACGCCAATTTCTCCAATTACCAGATTGAGCGGACATTGCTCCGCGGCATCGCGTGGGCCGGGAAGAAGCCAGTCGATGAGCTCTTGAACTACGTGGCTCCTCCCCGCACCGGCCGCGGGGGAATGCCTGGAGCCGGTAATCCGCGATAAGCCGCCAGGAGCTACTTTCTCGCCGTTACCGTAACTTCGATGTGGGCAGCCGGAGCTGCCAGCTTTGTGACGCCGACCGTGGTGCGCGACGGGCGAGGGTCGGGAAAGAACGTGACGTAGACCGCATTCATCTGCTGAAATAGTCCGATATCGGTGAGATAGACCTGGACCGACACTACGTCTTTGTACGTCATGCCGGCGGCTTTCAGCACAATTCCAATATTGCTCAACACGGTCTTCACCTCGGCCTCGAAATCGGCGGGAACCTGTTTCGTCTTGAGGTCCTGGCCAATCTGGCCGGAGACGTAGAGCGTGCCATCTACTAGAATTCCAGGGCTGAAGTTGGCCGTGCCGCCGGCGAATTCGGACGGCGAGATCACCTTCTTTTCGGCCGCCAGCGGCAGGGCCAACAGGACGAGAATCGCACAGAGGTTTCGCATGCGTGCACTGTAGCATAGAGAAGGGGTGGCAATTGCGATTCTCGAGCATGATTACAGCGGTGGATGCCCACGCGTGCGGGGAACCGGGGCGCGTGATCACCGGCGGCGTGCTGGATATTCCGGGGCAGACCATGTTCGACAAGAAGAACTGGCTGGCCGGGCACGCCGACCACATCCGCCTGCGCATGCTGCGCGAGCCGCGCGGATACCCGGCGGCCAACTGCAACCTGATCCTGCCCTCCAATCATCCAGAGGCCGACGCCGGGTTCGTCATCATGGAGCAGGTGGAGTACCCGCCGATGTCCGGCACCAACACCATCTGCGTGGTCACCGTGCTGATTGAGACCGGCATGGTGAAGGCCGTCGAGCCGGTGACGCATCTCAAGCTGGAAACGCCCGCCGGCCTCATCGCGGTGGATGCGGAAGTACGCCATGGCAAGGTGCGCAAAGTGACGTTTCGCAACGTTCCGGCGTTTGCCACGCACCTGGATGCCAAGGTGGAGGTCCGCGGCTTGGGCACGGTGACGGTGGACGTGGCGTACGGCGGCATGTTCTATGTGATTGCCGATGCGGAGCCGCTCGGCCTTACCCTGGCGCCGGACGAAGGGCGCGAAATCGTGCGCATCGCGGAGATGATCAAAGCGGCGACGCAGGAACAATTGCCCGTAGTGCATCCGGAGAACGCCGCTATTGCCGGGGTGAGCATCGCGCAGCTTTCGGGGCCGCCCTCCGGCATGGAGGCGCATCGCAAGAACGCCGTGGTGGTATCGACGGGGACGCTCGATTGGGCGCGCCCGGAAACCTGGACCGGAGTGATGGACCGCTCGCCCTGCGGCACTGGCACCTGCGCCAAAATGGCGGCGCTGCACGCCAAGGGACAACTCGGGCTGCACGAGGATTTCGTCCACGAAGGCATTCTCGGCACCACGTTCACTGGACGCCTGCTCGAAGAGACGCGCGTCGGGCCGTACGCCGCGGTGGTGCCGGCGCTCTCCGGACAGGCGTGGATCACCGGCTTTGCGCAGTACGTGGTGGATCCGGAAGACCCGTTCCCGAACGGCTTCACGGTCGGCGACATTTGGGGAAAGGCATAAACCATGGAGACGGGACTGAAAGGCAAGGTAGTCATCGTGACCGGCGGCGCCAGTGGCATCGGCCTGGCAACGGCGCGTCGTTTCGCCCTGGAAGGCTGCCGCGTCGCCTCCTGGGACGTGAAGGACGGCGAAGCGCAGGAGTACGGCATTTTTCAGAGGGTGGATGTAACCAGCGCCGCCTCGGTGGAGAGCGCGGTGGAAGAGGCTGCGGCTCGGCTAGGCACGGTCTACGTGCTGGTGAACAACGCCGGCATCCTGCGCGATGGTCAACTCGTCAAGTATAAAGACGGCGCGCTGGCCGGCGTCATGAGCGACGAACAGTTCGATGCCGTTATCGGCGTCAACTTGAAAGGCGTGTTTACCTGTACGCGCGCGGTGGTGCCGCGGATGATTCAGGGCGGCGGCGGCGTAATTCTGAATGCATCGAGCGTGGTCGGGGTTTACGGCAACTTCGGGCAAACGAATTACGTGGCTACTAAGGCCGGGGTGATCGGCATGACCAAGGTCTGGGCGCGCGAGTTAGGCAAGTACCAGATCCGCGTGAACGCCGTCGCACCGGGCTTTATCGCCACCGAAATGGTACAGCAGATGCCGGAGAAGATCCTGCAATCTATGTTGGGGCACACGCCGCTGGGCCGCATGGGGCAACCCGAGGACATCGCCAACGCCTACGCCTGGCTGGCATCAGACCAAGCGTCGTTCATCACCGGCACGGTGCTCAGCGTGGACGGCGGCGTGGTCACGGGGACGTAGAATTGAAATGGGGCCTTTGCCGTGGGCGCCTGCCGGCAAATTGGCACGGAACCGGCGGCCCTCGACGTGGGCAGCATCGCCGCCGCCTGCAATTTCTCCCTCAACGAGCAGGGCTTGCTCGCCGGGCTGATGGCCGATACGCCGGGCATGGAAGGCAAGCCTATCGAGTCCGTGGAGAACGCATGTGCCTCGGGCGGGCAGGCTGTGCTCTCCGTGATCCAGAAGCTGCAACTCGGCATGGGCGAAACCGGGATCGCCGTGGGCTACGAGAAGATGCGCGATGCCGAAGGCAAGATGGACGGCAAGCTGATCGGCAAGGTGCTCGGCTATTTTTCTCACCCGGACGAGCGCGCGGGCAAGGTCTTCGTCTTCCCCCACATCTTCGCCGAAGTCATGCGCGACTACATGGAAGCCTATGGCGTCACCGAACGCGACCTGGCGGCGATCGCGGTGCAGGAGTATGCCAACGCGCAGTTCAACCCATGGGCGCAGATGAATAAGGTGCAGATCACGCACGACCAGGCGCTCAAGATCGAGGGATTCAATCGCTACGTGGTGGAGGGTCTGCCGCTCAAGACTTACGATTGCTCGCAGATCACAGATGGCTACGCCTCGCTGATCCTCGCTACTGTTGAAGGGCTGGCGAAGCTTGGCGTGCTGAAATCGGAGTGCGTGGAGGTGGCGGGATGGGGACAGGCGACCGACGCGCTGCGCAAG
>JAPKZC010000317.1 GCA_026394025.1 Candidatus Solibacter sp. | reverse complement strand
TTTCTAGTTTCGGCGGACAGGGGCGAGAAGTGGTGTCACATCCGGCAAGGACATCGGAGTTGACGGCCAGTCCGGCAGTGACCTGATGCCGGTTGAGAATTTCCATGAACGGAGCCAGGCGCGGCGGAAATCGCGCTGTAATGCTGCTACTGCGGCCTACCGCAAGATGCCCTGCGTGAAAACAGGTTTCGCAAAGCGCCAGTCGGGCGATGCGATAACTCTGGATGGCCAATCGGTAGTGGTCCCGAAGCGGCCTGTGCCAGGTAGTCAAACGCCTTCCAACACCGGCCGGATTGGGTTGCCAACCCGATTGGGGCCGTGATACCGCCTTCTCGTAGAGTGGCCCCACGCGGGCCAAATGTGTTGACCGGATCGCCCGCCAAAAACGCTAGTGTTTACGAACCCCGTTGGGAACCGTCCATGGCAAGTTCCTCGAAAGTGGCATTGTCGTCCATTGACCTTTGGCCCTCCCGCCGCCCACCTGCGGCCCGTACTTTGGGCTCGTACTTTGCATTGTAAAGCGGATTCAAAGAACGTGTTTATTGAACCCCAATCAATAGAGCATCTACCTCGCAGGCTCGCGGCAAAACCCCGTAGACGGCAATTTGCTCTCCAAAAATCCGAGCCGCCAACCCCACCAGGAAGGGCACACCCCGAATTCGTGCCGAGTTCTGCAAGTCCATCACGCAAACTTCACCTTTCTTTTTTCCATCTTTTCAGGTACTTGCAGATCTGAAAGTCGGACTCTGTCCAGGCCCAGTGCTAGGCTCGAATTGGCGAGATGTGCACCCCACCCAAATCCGACGGCCTTTCTGGCCTCCACCCAATCCCCCGGTCACCGTACCCTCGGAGGCGTCCGGGAGATCCTCCGGTTTGCGTCACAGAATCTCCCGCCCTCCCCGCAACCCGCAGCAAAAAAAGAACCTTACACACTACGAGAAATCCCTCTAGCTCCCGCTGTTTGCGTCACAACTCACCCAGCCCCGGCCGTCCCCGGTCATCCACCCTGCCCAATGCGGAGCCGTCGCCACTGAGGGCTACAATTGTTTTCTGGGCAGCTCTTCGCGTCTGCCCACCCAGGAGCTTCTTTGCGCATCAAGAAAGCAGTCATTACCGCCGCCGGGCAGAGCCAGCGCGCGCTGCCGCTACAGACCCTCATCGATCGCGACGGGCAGGAGAAACCCGTTCTCAGTATCCTGATCGAGCAGGCGCTCTCAGCGCAGATCTGCGTCGTCGTCTGGCCCGGCGACGAGGCCCGCTACGCCGACGCCGCCGGCCGGCACGCTTCCGCGGTGCGTTTTGTCCCCCAGCCCGAGCCGAAGGGCTATGGCAACGCCATCCTCTGCGCCCGCGGGTTCACCGGCGCCGACGCCTTCCTCCACATGGTGGGCGACCATCTCTACATTTCCGCCGGCACGGAGCCCCCCGCCCACCGCCTGCTGGCGCTCGCCGAAGCCGCGGAATGCTCCGTCTCCGGCGTGCAGCCCACGCGCGAGAGCCTGCTGCCGCGCTTCGGCACCGTCGCCGGACGCCGCGTTGAGGGCCGGAGCGACCTCTACCGCGTCGATACCGTTATCGAGAAGCCTACTCCCACCGAGGCCGAGCAGCGTCTCATGGTGCCCGGCATTCGCGCCGGCTACTACCTCTGCTTCTTCGGTATCCACGTGCTTACCCCCACGGTGATGGAATTCCTCGAAAAGGGCGCTCCCACGCTTTCCGCCGCGCTTGCCGAACTGGCGCGGCATGAGCAGTTCCTCGCGCTGGAAGATGAGGGCCGCCGCTACGATCTGGGCGCGCGCTACGGACTGCTGGTCGCCCAACTGGCATTGGCCCTCAACGGGCAGGATCGCGTGCAAGTGCTCTCCCAAATGCTCGAACTCCTCGCCGATCGCGAATTGCGCGCCGCCGCGGGAGGAGCCCGCCAGTGAGCCTGCTCACCGGCGTGATTACCGCGAGCGGCGAGCAGCGCGACCGCTCGCTCGACGCTCTCTGCCGCCACTTGCCGCTCGAAGAGTTACTCGCCGAGTGCCAGGCGCTCGACCGTTTCCGCCGCACCAACGATAACCTCTACGAACGCGTGCGCGCGCTCTTCTTCCTCTACGCCATACACCGCTTCCACATTCCCTTGCGCCCCGCCGCCTGCACGCCCGCGCAGATTCCCTTCACAGGATATTCCAACCTGCTCAAGCGCCGCTTCGAAGAGGCCATTGACCTCTTCCTGGCCGCGCAAGCCGAGCGCGGGAGCAGCGCCGCCATCTCCAGCGCCCTCGCCGCCGGCTACAAATCTCTCGCCTTCCAGACGCTGGCCGACCAGGTGCGCCGCAGCGTGCGCAGCGTGCGCGGCAACCAGTGGATGTTCCGTGCCGGGCATCCCGCCGACTACCCGCTGGGCCTGCGCCCCGAACTTCTTGCCGGCGCGCCCGTCTTCCCCATCCTGCGCGAAACCACACCAGTCCGCATGGACCTGACCCACAGCGGCTGGAGTGACATTTTCTTCCTCGGCATGGATTTCCCCGAAGGCGCCCGAGTGCTGAACATCTCCATCGATCTCGCCGTGCGCAGCGCCGCTACGCAGGATGGCGAGCCGAAACCGCCGGTGGAAGCCTACTTCCGCGTCATCGACGAACCCGTACTGCGCCTCACCAGCGTGGATCTGCATGCCTCGGCCGACGTCACCTCGATCGCCGAGGTCTTCGATTTCGCGCGCGACTATCTCGGCCTGTTGAAGGCCGCCGTAATCGCCAGCGGCCTTGTGCCTCCGGGCATGGAGGGGGCCACCCAGCCACTCTCCGAACTGCTTGCGCAGCTTACCGGCAAGCCCGGCCACGGCATCGAAATCGTCAGCAAGGTGAATGACATTCCGAAGGGCTCGCGCCTCGCCGTCTCCACCAATTTGCTGGCCTGCCTGATTGCCGTGTGCATGCGCGCCACCAACCAGATCCACGCGCTCACCGGCTCACTCGAGGAACACGACCGCCGTCTGGTGGCCGCGCGCGCCATCCTAGGCGAATGGCTCGGCGGCAGCGGCGGCGGCTGGCAGGATTCCGGCGGCGTCTGGCCGGGAATCAAGTTGATCCACGGCGTCAAGGCGGGCGAGGGCGACCCGGAATTCGGCATCAGCCGCGGCTGCCTGCTGCCCAACCATGAGATCTTCAACGTCGACCGGGTTTCGCAATCGACGCGCGAGAAATTGCAGCAGAGCCTCGTGCTGGTGCACGGCGGCATGGCGCAGGACGTGGGGCCCATCCTGGAGATGGTGACCGAGAAATACCTGCTGCGCTCGGAGACCGAATGGCAGGGCCGCAAACAGGCCATGGGCATCCTCGATGAAGTGGTGAGACACCTGGAGCACGGCGATATCGGCGCCGTTGGGGCGTGTACCCAGAAGAACTTCGACGGACCCATCCAGACCATCATTCCCTGGGCCGGCAACCTGTATACCGATACCTTGATCCGCCGCGCGCGCGCCGAATTCGGCGAGCACTTCTGGGGATTCTGGATGCTCGGCGGCATGTCCGGCGGCGGCATGGGATTCCTCTTCAGCCCGCGGCGCAAGCCCGAAGCGCAGCAGCGTATGCAGGCTATCATGAGCGAAACCAAACGCGACATGGAGCACTCGGTGCCGTTCGCCATGGAACCGGTGGTCTACAATTTCGCCATCAATGAGCGCGGCACCGAGGCGGGGATGCTCACGGGCGAGAGCGCCCTCATGCCCGCCGGATATTACACGCTCGCCGTGCCTCCGCTGTTGCGCACCGAATCGCGCAACCTCTCCGCCGGACGCCGCGCGGAACTCGAACGCTTCACCGCCGCCTGCCGCAACGTGGAAGATTTCTCCGGCATGGTGCACAACCTCTTCGATCACCTGCTGCCGCGCGCGCAGGTTCAGCAGACCGGCCGCGCTCTGAGCCTGGAAGCGTTGCTCGAAACCCACGGCTTCGACCGCGTGCAGCACGAGCAGGTCCAGACCGATCTGCGTTCCGGCCGCATTGGCCTCGCACAGAATCGCCTGCCCGTCACCAGCCACATTCAGGATGCGGCTCCGGACGATCTCGATCCCCGCCATCGCGCTCTCGGCATGCAGGCGCTGACCGAAGGACGCGTCGCCGTGGTCTCTCTCGCCGGCGGCGTGGGCAGCCGCTGGACCAAGGGCGCGGGCGCGGTCAAGGCGCTCAACCCGTTCTGCAAGCTCGGCGGGCGGCACCGCAACTTCATCGAAGTGCATCTGGCTAAGAGCCTGCGCGTGGGCCGCGAATGCGGTACTTTGTTGCCGCACATCGTCACCACCAGTTACCTGACGCATGATGCCATTGCGCAGCATCTCGCCCGCGAAGGCAATTGCCATTACCCCGGCCCGCTGCTGCTATCGCCCGGACGCATCATCGGCCTGCGCATGGTCCCCATGGAGCGCGACCTGCGTTTTGCCTGGGAAGAGATGCCGCAACAAATGCTGGACGAGCAGGCGCAGAAGGTCCGCGAGGGCTTGCACGCCGCGCTTATCAGGTGGGCCGCGCAGGCGGGAGAGGGCTCGAACTATACCGGCAATCTGCCCATGCAGTGCCTCCATCCGGTGGGGCACTGGTATGAAGTGCCCAACCTGCTGCGCAACGGCACGATGCTTCGCCTTCTCGCGGAGCGGCCACAACTGAATCATTTGTTGGTGCACAATATCGATACCGCCGCGGTGGACGTGGACGCCGCGCTGCTGGGCCAGCACATCGCCAGCGGCGCGGGGCTCACCACCGAAGTGATTGCGCGCCACCTGGAAGATCGCGGCGGCGGACTCGCCCGGGTTGACGACCGCGTGCGCCTCGTGGAGGGCCTGGCCCTGCCCGACGACGAACTCGAATCGCGCCTGTCTTATTACAATAGCGCCACTTATTGGGTGGATATCGATCGCCTGCTGGATGTCTTCGGCCTGACCCGCGGGACGCTCGCCGATAGCGGCCGCGTCAACGATGCGGTGCGTGCCGTGGCCGCGCGCATGCCCACCTACATCACCCTCAAGGACGTGAAGAAGCGCTGGGGGAAAGGTCAGGAGGACGTCTTCCCCGTGGCGCAATTCGAAAAGCTTTGGGGAGATATGACCGCGCTCCCGGAACTGCACTGCCGCTTCATCGCGGTGCCTCGCCAGCGCGGCCAGCAGTTGAAAGAGCCCGCGCAACTCGACGCCTGGCTGCGCGACGGCTCCGCCGCATACACCGATTCGCTCTGCGCCTGGGAGTAGCTCGATGCGGTCCCTTCAGCCACCGTAAGGCATCGGGGGCACTTTTCCGAGTTGGCGGGAGTAGACGGTTAGAGCGCGGCGATGATGCGCGGTGTGTTCGACCATGGCCCACACGATTTCGCTGATGGGTTGGCCGCCCATGACCGGGCCCGGCGGCAGTGGCCGTGCCAGATCCTGCGAGCGCAGAAAGTGGATTGCGTTCGCATATGCCGTCTCGAGCATCTGGCGGGCGGTGGAGAGCGAGGTCATGCTATCGAGGGCCTTGGCGTGTTTCTCGAAATCGAGGTCGAAACCCTCAGGCCGGGATGCGCCCTCGATGAACCAATCGAGAGTCTGCGCCGTGTGCGCGACGTGCTGCCCGACGGTCATCATGCCGTCCTGCGGACGGAAGCCGGAGTCTGCCTCATCGAGGACTCTGGTAGAGCGCTCGAAGAATTCCTTGCTGGAGAGCAACTGGTTGGCAAAGTCGTAGTATTGGCACTCAGGGCTCATGGACCACAATATACCAGCAGTGAAGCGTTCGCCACACGACCCGCCGCCCGCGCGAGTGGAGAGATGGATAAAATCGTTGCATGATCTCGACGCGAAGAACTTTCCTGGCCGCGGCCGGTGTGTTGGCGGCGGGCCGCTCGGCGCCGGCCGCGGCGCGCGCCGTCCGTTTGGGCGGTCCCATCTTCAAGAAGAACGACGACCCGCGGGAACTGGCGCGCGAGCATCGCCGCCTGGGTTACAGTGCGGCTTACTGTCCCGAGTCCAAGGTGGAGGACGCGGCGCGCAATCAGGAGATTGTGAAAGCCTTCGCGGCGGAGAACGTGGTGATCGCCGAAGTGGGCGCCTGGAAGAACATGATGGACCCCGACGCCGATAAGCGCCGCGAGAACCGGCAGTACGTGGCGCAGCGCATGGCGCTCGCCGAGGCGGTGGGCGCGCGCTGCTGCGTGGATATCGCGGGCTCATACAACCCCGCGTCCTGGTACGGCCCGCACCCGAAGAATCTCAGCCAGGAGTTCTTCGACGCCACCGTGGAGAATTGCCGGAACGTGATCGATGCGGTGAAACCCAGGCGCAGCAAATTCACCCTCGAGATCATGGGGTGGAGTGTGCCCGATGGTCCCGACGGCTATTTGAAGCTGATCAAGGCGGTGGACCGCCCGGCCTTCGGCGTCCATATGGACGTGTGCAATGGTATCAACAGTCCCACGCGCTTCTACCGCAACGCGGAATTCATTGGCGAGTGTTTTAGCACCCTGGGTCCATGGATCGCCTCCTGCCACGCCAAGGACCTGGAGCGGAAGGTGGAGTTGAACGTGCATTTCGTAGAAGTAATTCCGGGACGCGGCAGTCTCGATTACGCGGCGTACCGGCGGGAACTCGCCAAGCTGCCGGTGGATGCGCCGCTCATGCTGGAGCACTTGAAGACGGCCGAGGAATACGAAGAGGGCAAGAAGTACATTCAGAAGGTGGCGGCGGAAAACAGCGTGACGTTTGCCTGACCGCTTTACTCGCCCATCCAAACAGGCCAGGAGGCCACAGGAGGCCTGTCCTACTGCAATTTCCCGCGGGCGTCCACCGGCCACACCTCCTCCACCGAGTCGCCGCGCACGCCGTGGACCTTTTCGTGGAGATTGACGGCGACGCAAATGTGGTTTGGGATGACGCGGACGCGGTCGCCGACGCTGAACTCCGCCTCGGCGTGGGACAGGTCGATGAAGCCGTGCTCTTCGTTCATCTTGTGGAAGCGAGCTCCTGGAGCTTCCACAAGATGCCCGAACGTCGCTTCGGCGGTGTTCGCCAGGCGGTCCGAGGAAAACGTTTTGGAGCCGCCATCGATGATCATCTGTCCGGGGCGGGAGGTGGATACCACGGTGGCTAGGATGGTGGCGGCGCAATCTTGCAGCGTGCACGCGCCGCTGCGAATGGTGTTGAGGTCGTTGAACACGTAGGTGCCGGGGCGGATCTCGGTAAGCCCGTGGACTTCGTGGGAGTGGAAGAGTGTCGGCGTGGACCCGCCGCTGACCGTCGCGATTTCGATACCGGCGGCACGGAAGCCTTCGTGTATGCCGCGCAGAAGATCGGAGAGTTGGGCGAGGGCGCGGAGGCCGGATTCATCCAGACTCTTGATGTGGCCGGGATAGAATGCGATCCCATCGAAGCGCAGATGGGGCAGTTTCCCGATTGCCCGCGCGAGTTGCAGTAGCGGCTCGCCGGGGGCGACGCCGACGCGGCCGAGGCCGGCATCGACTTCGGCGAGCACGCCGACCTCCACCTGCGCGGCACGGGCCGCGTCGGAAAGCTGGCGGGCGGCGAAGGTGCTGTCCAGCGCCACCGTGACGCGCGTTTGGCGCGCGACCTGGGTGAGGCGCGCGAGTTTGGTGTGACCGATGATGGGGTAGGCCACTAGCAGGTCATCGGGTTCGGCGGCCAGCATGATTTCGGCTTCGGAGACTTTGGCTACCGTGAGCCCCGCTGCGCCGGAGGCAATTTGCCGTTTGGCAAGGCGCACCGATTTGTGGGTCTTGGTGTGGGGCCGCAAGCGCAAGCCGTGCTCGCGCGCGTAGTCCGCAACGCGGGCCAGGTTGCGCTCAAAGATATCGAGGTCCACCACGAGGGCCGGCGTGTCAATTTCCGAAACGTGCATGTAAACTATGGTAATTGATCCGCCGGCGCCCTCCCTACCTGCCGGTTTCCGGGAGGATTTCCGCGGCGTCAAAGGACGAGGGGCCATGCCGAACGATTCTCAAGAGCCGGATGCCATCGCGCAACTCAAGCAGGCAATCGACACCAACAACGTCGAGCGCGTCAAAAACCTCATGACCCGTAACAGGGGAGCAGTATTCTCATCATTCGTCGAGACGCCGCGAGCCACATGCGCCACCTTTGCCGCGTACATTACTCGTAACGCAGAGCCAGGAGGGGGTCGATTTTGGTGGCTCGCCTGGCGGGGATATAGATCGCCAGCGTCGCAGCGGAGATCAGCGCCAGGGGGATGGTGACGAACGTCGCGGCATCATTTGCGGTGACGCCGAAAATCAGCGACGCCATGAGGCGCGCGAAACCCCAGGCGATAGGGAGTCCGACGGCCAGGCCGGCGCCGATGGTCAGCATGCCGCTCCGGAAGACCATGGCGAGCACGTTTTGGCGTTCCGCGCCGAGCGCCATGCGGATGCCGATTTCGTGGGTCTGCTCGGAAACCATGTAGGCCATGACTCCGTAGACCCCGATGGCGGACAGACAGAGGGCGAGCAGGCCGAAAACACCCATCAGGACGGCCATATAGTTGAGGCCGATGGCGCGATTGTGGATCGCCCGCTCCATGGTTTGGAGGTCGGTGATGGGCTGCTCGCGGTCCACCGCGCGGACGGCCGCACGGATGGCCGGCGCCAGCGCCAAGGGATCGCCCGCGGTGCGCACGCCGATATCCATCCACAACTGGGGCGCCTGCGGGAAGGGGACATAAATGGTGCGGCGGGGTTCGCGGTCGTAGGGGTTGTGCGCGATATCTCCCACCACGCCCACGATGGTCAGCCAGGGGGCTTTGGAATCGAGGCCGCCCAGCCGGATGTGCTGGCCGACGGGCGATTCGTTCTTCCACCAGCGCTGCGCCATGCCTTGGCTGATCAGCGCCACCAGGGGTGCCTCCGCCCCGTCGGATTCGCTCAACAGGCGGCCGGCCATCAGCGGGATGTGCGCGATGTCGAAATAGGCCGGGGTAGTCACCTGATACATGCCGTTGGGAAGCTTGTCCGGTTCCGCAGGCCGGCCTTCGATGGTGAAGCCGCGCCCGTGGGCATGGCCAGTGTAGGGTAGCGCCGTGACTGCGGCCGCACTACGCACGCCGGGCAGCACACGGATGCGGTCCAGCACGTCGCGGTAGAAGGCGATGCGCCGGTGGGGTTCATGGTACTTGTTATCGGTGATGGCCAGGCGCATGGTCAGCAAGGTGGCGGGCTGGAGGCGTTCGCCGTTCTCCACCAGCTTGCGAAATCCGCGGACCATCAGGCCCGCGCCCACCAACAGGATCACCGCCAACGCCACCTCGCTCGCCACCAGGATATTGCGCAAACGGTGACGCGCGCCGCCGGCCGTGCCTCCGCGGCCGCCATCCTTGAGGGCGTTGGTGAGGTTAGGGCGGGAGCATTGCCACGCCGGCGCCAGGCCGGCCAGGATGCCGCTCAAGACCGCGGCCACCATGGTGAAGAGCAGGGCGCGGCCATCCATCTGCATGTCCTTCCAACCGAGGATGTAGCGTTCGATCTCCGGCGGCATTCCACCGCGGATCATGCCCATTCCCCATCTGGCGATCAGCAGGCCGAGGACAGCGCCGGCGACAGAGAGCAGCACGCTTTCAGTCACCAGTTGGGCGATCACCCGCCAGCGTGATGCGCCCAGCGCCGTGCGCACGGCCACTTCGCGCAAACGGCCGGTGGCGCGGGCAAACTGCAGGTTGGCCACATTCACGCAGGCGATGAGCAGCACGAAGATCACCGCGCCCAATAGCATCAGGACGTACTGCTGGGTATAGGAGTCCACCAGGTAGCGGCGGGCCGGCCAGGCCATCAGGCGGCGGCCTTTGTTGGTGTCCGGATAGGATTTTTCCAGACGCGCGCCCAGCGAAGTGAGTTCGGCCCCGGCCTGTTCCAGGGTGCGGCCCGGCTTGAGCCGGGCCGCGGCCTCCAACGGGTTGCTGCGCCGATCGGCGCGCTGCGCGGGGGTGAAGGCATGCGGGGTCCAGAGCTCAGTGGCCAAGGGGAAATCGAAGCTGGCCGGCATCACGCCCGTGACCAGGAAGTTCTGGTCGTCCAGGCGTATGTTCTTGCCCACAATGGCGGGGTCGGCGGCGAAGCGGCGGCGCCACAAGCGGTCGCTGAGTACCACTTCGCGCTCGCGGCCAGGTTGGTCTTCGCCCTCCTGGAAGCCGCGGCCCAGCACCGGCTGGACGCCGAACGTGGTGAAGAAGTTGGCGCTCACCAGCGTCTGCATGGCCCGTTCCGGAGGTGGCCAGGTTTTCGAGCGCCGCGGTCTGGCGGCGGACGTCGTCGAGATCGGCCGGGTTGGCGCTGTTCCAGTCGTTGGGTTCGTCCGGAACGCGCTGCAGGACCATCACCAGGCTTTCCAGCCGAGGCAAGGCGATGGGCTTCCACAGCAGCGCATCGCAAACGCTGAATACAGCGGTGGTGGCGCCGATCCCGAGCGCCAGCGTGAGCACGGCGATGATGGCGAAGCCGGGCGATTTACGGAGCATGCGTTCTCCGTAACGGATGTCCTGCCAAAGACTCATGAAATCAAGTGCCCTCGCAAGGAATACGCAGGGAGGGGCTGGCGGGTTCGCACAATTTCACCAGCGCGTTTCAAAACGGCTGGCTGCAAGTAGAATGAGAAGCTCAGCAGGCCAGGTCGTCCCGGCCGATTTTGAACTTCTCCAGATTGCCCAGAATTGTCAGCGCGATCTGCTTGGGGTCGAAAAATGTCCGCGCAATGCGCCGCACGTCGCCCGCGGTCACGGTTTCGATGCTTTCCAGCAACTCGTCGAGGGTGAAGAACCTGCCGAAGTACATTTCCTGCCGCGCCAGGTTCGACATGCGGCTACCCGTCGATTCCAGACCCAACATCAGCGAACCCTTGAGGTGGTCCTTGGCCCGCCGCAACTCCTCATCGCTCACCTGCCGCTCTTTGAGATCGCGGAATTCCCTGGTGATGGACTCCACCACTTTGCGCGCCGATTCCACGCTTGTCCCGGCATAAATGGAGAGGCAGCCCGTGTCCCGATAGGGGCTTAGTTCGCTGAACACCGAATAGGCCAGCCCCTGCCGCTCGCGGATATTCTGGAACAGGCGCGAACTCATCCCTCCCCCCAGCAGGGTGTTCAACACGTAGCAGGCAAACCGGTCATGGTGCGGCAGCGGGTACGACGGAACCCCCAGGCAGAGGTGCACCTGCTCCAACGATTTCTTATTGCGCAGGGCAATCCGGGCGTGCGTGCTCGGAACCTGCTCCGCGGGCGCCGCATCGCCCTTGGGCAGCCCTTCGAAGTGCTGCCTCACCAGCGTCGTCAGCCCCTCGTGGGTCAGGTTTCCGGCCGCCGTCACCAGCAGGTTCGCCGGCGCGTAAACCGCATTGTAGAAATCCCGCACCATGGTGCTGTCAAAGCGGCGCACGCTATGCGGCGTGCCCAGGATCGGCTTGCCCAGCGCGTGATCTTTCCAGAAATTAGCCGAGAAGATCTCGTGAACCAGGTAGTCCGGCGAGTCCTCCTCCATCTTGATTTCTTCCAGGATGACGCCCTTTTCCTTCTCGATATCCTCTTCCCGGAACATCGGGTGCAGCACCAGGTCCGCCAGTACGTCGAAGGCTTGCGACAGGTGCTGATCCAGCACCTTGGTATTGAAACACACCAGTTCCTTCGCCGTGAAGGCGTCCAGGTTTCCGCCCAGCGCGTCCACCGCGCGCGCGATGTCCTCGGCCGACCGGCTAGTGGTGCCTTTGAACAGCATGTGCTCGATAAAGTGCGCGATGCCATTCTGCTCCGTCGATTCCCGCCGCGAGCCCGAGCCAATCCAGATCCCCACCGACACGCTGCGCACGTGGGGCATGACCTCGGTAACTACGCGCACGCCGTTACCCAGCGTGCTCATTTCGATATCCCGTAAAGGGTTGTTTGGTGATGTCATTGCGGAAATGCGGAAGGGGCCTATTCCATTTGTAGCACCTTCCGGCCGTCAGTGGGACTGACGATCGCCTTTTGTCGTCTGTCGTCTTTCCACATCCGCTAGACTGGAGAGAATGTCCCAACCGCTCGTGGGGATGGACCTGACTGATCTCCGTGAGGCCCTCGGCCCCGGTCAGCCTGGGTACCGCGCCCGCCAGATTTACCAAGCCCTCTACCACGGCCAAGCCGCGGACCTGGTGCAGATTTCCACTCTGCCCGTCCGCCTGCGCCAGGATCTCGCCGAACGCCACGCCCTGGGCCTCCCCACGGTCGATCGCCTTTTCGAATCCACCGACGGTACGCGCCGCTACCTGCTCCGCCTGGAGGACGGCCGCACCGTCGAAACCGTGCTCATGCCCGAAGGCGAGCGCGACACCATCTGTATCTCCAGCCAGGTGGGCTGCCCGGTGGATTGCAAGTTCTGCATGACCGCCCTTATGGGCCTGGAACGCAGCCTCACCGCCGGCGAAATCGTAGGCCAGGTGTTGCTGGTGGCACGCGAGAACCAACTCCGCCAGGAGGGGGGGCGTCTCAACATCGTCATGATGGGGCAGGGCGATCCTCTCTTGAACCTGCCCAATGTGGTCAAAGCCACGCGCATTCTGCTAGACCCCGCCGGCTTTGCGCTCTCCCCGCGCCGCATCACCGTCTCCACCGCCGGCATCATCCCCAAGATGGCCGAACTCGGCCGCGAACCGGTCCGTCCCAAACTCGACTCATGCCGATCACCCAAAAGTATCATCTGAAGGATCTGCTGGCCGCCTGTAAGTCCTATCCGCTGCGCCCCTGGGAGAAACTCACGTTCGAATACGTGCTACTCGATCGGGTCAACGATAGCGACGCCGACGCGCGACGCGTCGTCAA
This sequence comes from Candidatus Solibacter sp., assembly GCA_026394025.1. Taxonomy (GTDB): domain Bacteria; phylum Acidobacteriota; class Terriglobia; order Bryobacterales; family Bryobacteraceae; genus Solibacter. Next base: position 21,665 of record JAPKZC010000317.1, on the reverse strand, counting down.
GCTCCTCGCCAACCTCAACGCCAAAGTCAACCTGATCGCCCTTAATCCCGGCCCCGGAATCCCCTACGCCACGCCGCTCCCAGAGCGCGTCGCCAGCTTCCAGACAATCGTCCGCCGCGGGCTTCCCTGCTTCGTGCGCAAGCCGCGCGGGCTCGATATTTACGCCGCCTGCGGCCAGCTCAAGAGCAACTCGTAACTCCCGCACGCTCGCGAACCCCCATCGTGTATAGTATTGGACACCGTTGGTGTTCGCTGGTGGACGGCGATACAGGCTGTCTGAACAGTTCCAGCATGGAGGGTACTGGGTATGCACGAAAAACAGAGTGGGCCGGCAGTTTCGCGGCGGGGATTGCTGCACGCACTTGCACTCGCCGGGTACTCCGCTGCGCGATCGAATTCCGCACGAGGCGAGCCCGCGCCTAATGAGGCTCCGGCGACTCACAACTGGATGCTCGTGGGGAGCCAAACCGCGTTTTTGTCTCACCTTCCGATGTTTGAACAACTGAATCCGGAAGGGACCGATTATCTCACTCCTCACCGGTTCCAGGTAATTCTGCAAGCCTCGTTCAACAATCGCGGCAGTGACGTGGGGCCGCTGTATTTCGCGGACCGGCGGAGCCATCCGGAGATCAAGATGTTCACGGTCAGCCCGGCAAAGGACTTCGTGCTTCCTCAGGTCGCCGCTCCGTCCCCGCTAACGTCATTTCAGGGAACCGTCTTGCGAGGACACCTGGAGCGCGGTGGCAAACTGATTCGTGGCCTCCAAAACGTCACTGTGAAGATTCAGAAGATTGTGCACTTCCGCAAGTTCGATCCCGCCGCACAGGCGCCGGTCGCCCTGGAATATCTCCTTTTCGGCCGCGGAAAGGAGCTGTTTCTCGCCCACTCGATTGTGAAGCCGCCGGATTTCGATCAGATCCTCTCGGTGAACGTGGATGGCCTGAAGTTGACCGACAACGAACTCGGCAGCGTAATCAAAATCTCCGTACCAACGAAGAAGAACTCCCCTGCGGACAGGCTGAAGGAAGGTGAACAGGCAGCGGCTGAAACTTCCGGCGGCAGGAAGTTGAGCGTGCGCGCAATCAGGGAGTTTTACTTTGAAGAGGGCGAACTCAGAATGCCGGCCACGTTCGATACCACCCCGGAAGAGAAGAAGGCGGGCTTTTCGGCGTAAGCCACAGGGTCGCGCGGGACGGTGCAGCCTGTGGGCCCGCCCGCGTGGTCTGTCCCACGGGAATGTTATCGTGGGGCAATGGTCTCGGCTCCCGGGCGTGTCAACCTGATCGGCGAACATATCGACTACCACGGCCTCCCCGTGCTTCCCATGGCGCTCCGCCGCTCGATTCGCATTCAATTCCAGGCGCGCGCCGATTGCCAGATACGCGTCTCCAGCGGCGCCTACGGGCACCGCGAATTTGCCTGGAAGCGCGGCCTCACGCCCGTCGCGCGCGGCGATTGGGAGAACTACCTGCGCGCCGCCGCGCAGGCCATCGCCGGCAAGTGGGGAGTCATGAACGGCATCGATGCCACTATCGAAGCCGACCTGCCGCCGGCGGCGGGGCTCTCGTCATCGTCCGCGCTGATTGTCGCCGTCACCCTGGCGCTGCTGCGCGCCAACCGGCGCGTGGCGTCCTTCGAAGAGCTGATGGAGATCCTCCCCGATGGCGAGCAGTTCGTGGGTACGCGGGGCGGTGGCATGGACCACGCCGCATCGCTGGCTTCGCGCGAGGGCTGCGCGTCGCTCATCGAGTTCGTGCCGCTCGCGGTGCACCACATTCCGATTCCCGCCGGCTGGGCCTTTCTGGTGGCCAACAGCCTGCAAGTGGCCGAGAAATCGGGCGCGGTACGCGACCGCTACAACGCGGTCCGCACCGCGGGCACGGAGGCGTTGCGCGAGACGGGTTTCGCATCGTACGCCGAGGCGATTCAGGGCAGGACCGAGGAGGAGCTTCGCGCCCTGGCTGCGGCCAAACATCTGCCGCCCGCGTTCCTCCACGTGGTCACCGAGGCCTACCGCGTGCGCCACGCCGTGCAGGCGATGCATGACGACGACTCCGCCCGCTTCGGCCGCCTGCTGCTCGCTTCCCACGCCAGCCTGCGCGATCGTCTCGAAATCAGTTGCCCGGCGCTGGATCGCCTGGTGGAGGCCGCCATGGATTCCGGCGCTCTGGGCGCGCGCCTCACCGGCGGCGGATTCGGCGGCTGTGCGGTGGTCTTTTGCCGCCGCGCCGACCTCTCCCAGGTACACGCGGGCCTGGTGGAGCGTTTCTATTCCGGAAGCCCCGACCACATTCTTCATGCCGAACCGGGTCCCGGCGCTGTAAACTCATAGTTCCTATGCACCTTCACACACTCGACTGGATCATCGCGTTCCTGTCGGTCGCCATCTGTTTTGTACCCGCGCTGTTCTTCGGAAAGCGCTCCGGAAAAAGCACAGCGGAGTTCTTCGCCTCGGGCCGCTCGGTCCCGTGGTGGCTGGCCGGCATCTCCATGGTGGCCACCACGTTTTCCAGCGATACGCCAAACCTGGTTGCCAACTTCGTCCGCACGCAGGGAGTCGCCGGCAACTGGCAGTGGTGGGCCTTTACGCTCACCGGGGTGGCCACGGTATTCTTCTTCGCCCGCCTGTGGCGGCGTTCCGGCGTGCTCACCGATCTGGAATTCTACGAACTGCGCTACTCCGGCAAAGCGGCCAGCGCCGTGCGCGGGTTTCGCGCCGTGTACCTGGGCCTGTTCTTCAACTGCATCACCTGCAAGATCGCGGCCATCCTGTTCGGCCTGGAGCGCTGGCAGACGCTGCTGGCGGTGGGCTTGCTCAACGTGGTCTTCGCCACCTACTCCGGACTGTGGGGAGTGCTGGTGATCGACATGATCCAGTTCTTCATCAAGATGTCGGCAGTAATCGCGGCGGCTTACTTCGCGGTGACGCTGCCTCAGGTGGGTGGGCTCACCGGCCTGGTGGCCAAACTCTCGGTCATGAAGGGTCCGGGTGGTCTGAACTACCTCAATCTGCTGCCGGACTTCACCAATAACTGGGATCTCGCGGTCGCCGTCTTTATCATCCCCATCACCGTGCAATGGTGGGCCACCTGGTATCCGGGTGCGGAGCCCGGCGGCGGCAGCTACATCGCGCAGCGCATGCTGGCCTCCAAATCCGAAAAGGATTCGCTAGGCGGCACGCTGTTTTTCAACGTGGCACACTACGTGTTGCGCCCGTGGCCCTGGATTCTGGTCGGTCTCGCGTCGCTGATCGTGTATCCCGAGCTGTCCGACATTCAGAAGGCCTTTCCCAATCTGGACCCGACACTGCTGGGTCACGACATCGCGTTTCCCGCGATGCTGCGCTTCCTTCCCATCGGCTGGGTCGGGCTCATGCTGGGCGGCCTGATCGCGGCTAACTCCTCCACCATTCTGACCCACCTCAACTGGGGCGCCTCCTACCTGGTCCACGATTTCTACCGCCGCTTCATCAAGGCCGATGCTCCCGAAAAGCACTACGTGCTGGCAGGCCGCTATGCCACGGTGCTGTTATTCGTGGGCTTGCTCTATCTGCTGCGCTGGTTCTGGTGGCGGATCACGGCCTGGTGCGAGATCGTGGCCATGATCAGTTCCTTCGGCGCCGCCATCGTCTTTCTGGTTCTCTCCAAGAATGGCGTGGTCTTCGGCTTCTCGCAGCAGTTGGTCGTCGGGATCGCGATCACCACCGTCTCCTGGATCGTGGCGGCTTACGTCGGCCCGCAGACCGACCCCGCGGTGCTACTGGCGTTCTACGAAAAGGTTCGCCCCTTCGGTCCCGGCTGGCGGCACATTCAGGCGCGGGCCAGCGCCGCCACCGTGGAAGGCGACAATATTCCCCTGGCGCTCACGGGGTGGATCATGGGATGTACCATGATCTGGTCGGCATTATTTACGGTCGGTAATTTCCTCTACGGGCGGACCGGGTATGCGATGATTCTGGGCGGAGTGTTCGCGGTCAGCGCGTTGGTGGTCATTCAAGTGGTCAGGAAACTTTGGAAGTAGGAGCGAGACAATGGAGAATTCTTCACGACGCGACTTATTGAAACTGGCCGGGCTCGGGTCGCTCGGCGCGGCCCTGGCGCGGCCGCAATCCGCGGCCAAAAGCGTCGCGGATATGAAGTTTGACCCCAAGGAGAGGGTGCGCATCGGCGTCATCGGAACCGGCGGCCGCGGTAATTCGCTGGTGGATAACTTCTCCTCGGTCCCCGGCGTGCAGATCACCGCGCTGTGCGACACGGTCAAGGACAAGGTGCTCCGCACGCAGGCCAGGTTGGACAAAGCAGGTAAGGCCTCGCAGCCCATCGCGCTGTTTCACTCCGACGACCGCGCGTTCGAAGGCTTGCTGAAGCGCGACGATATCGATCTGGTGGTGATCGCCACACCCTGGGTCTGGCATGTTCCCATGGCGGTGGCCGGCATGAAGCAGGGCAAGCACGTCGCCATCGAAGTGCCCGCCGCGCGCACCATGGAAGAGTGCTGGGACATGGTCAACACCAGCGAGGCCACCCAGCGGCATTGCATCCAGCTGGAAAACTGCTGCTACGGCTACAACGAAATGATGGTGCTCAATATGGTGCGCGCCGGATTGTTCGGCGAGCTGACACACGGGGGCGCCGCCTACAACCACGATTTGCGCGGCATTCTTTTCTCCAGCCAGGGCGAAGGGCTCTGGCGCCGCGCCGAGCACCTCAACCGCGACGGCAACCTCTACCCCACTCACGGACTCGGTCCGGTGGCGCACTACATGGACGTCAACCGCGGCGACCGCTTCGACACGCTGGTCTCCATGAGCTCCATTTCGGCGGGGCTGCAAGCGTACCGTAAGGAGAAACTCGCCGCGGACGACCCGCGCCAGAAGGAAGTCTACAAGGAAGGCGATTTCAACGTCAGCCTGATCCGCACCGTGAAGGGACGCGTGCTGGAGCTTGAGCACAACGTCAGCAGCCCGCAACCCTACGACCGCATCAACCTGATCGCCGGCACCAAGGGCATCTTCCGCGACTATCCGGCGCGCGTCTACATCGACGGGGCGCGGCGCGAGGCGTTCGAATCGCTCGATTTGTACAAGGAGAAATACGAGCCCGCGTTGTGGAAGAGGATCGGCGAGATGGCGAAGGAACTGGGCGGCCACGGCGGCATGGATTTCGTGATGGCATATCGCCTGGTGGAGTGCATGAAGCTGGGCCTCGCGCCGGATATCGATGTCTACGACGCCGCCGCCTGGAGCGCCCCCATCCCGCTCAGCGAGGCGAGTGTGGCCAATGGCAGCGCGCCGCAGAAATTCCCGGATTTCACCCGCGGCAAGTGGCAAACGCGGCAGCCGGTGTAGCCATGGGACATCTGCTGGAAGGCGGTCTTCGATGGGCATGCGGCAACGCAACGGGCGGCGGGGTGAGATAGTCCTGCTGTTCCAGGCGATCGCCCTTAGGTTCGCGGGAAGCGGGTCCAGGTGTCCGCCCTACCCGGCTCCGCGCAGCTTCCGGATCTCGTCCAGGCGCTCGCGGATTCTCTTTTCGATGCCGCGGTCGGTGGGGAAGTAGTACTGCCTGCCGGCCAGGGAGGGCGGCAGGCATTGCATATCGGGGATGGCGTTTTCGAAGTTGTGGGCGTGCTGGTAGCCCTGGCCGTAGCCCCACTCCTTCATGGATTTGGTGGGCGCGTTGCGGAGGTGCATGGGGACCGGTTCGGCAATGGTCTTCTCGACGTCGTCCTTGACGGCGCCGAGGGCGCGATAGGCGGCGTCGCTTTTGGGCGCGACGCAGAGATAGATGGCGGCCTGGGCGAGCGCGAGATCGCCTTCGGGGATGCCCAAGAAGTGCACCGCCTCCTTGACGGCAATGCACTGTTCGAGGGCGCGCGGATCGGCGAGTCCGATATCTTCGATGGCCATGCGGACGAGGCGGCGCGCGATGTACAGACGATCCTCGCCGGCTTCGAGCATGCGGGTGAGCCAGTAGAGTGCGGCATCGGGGTCGCTCGACCGGACGGATTTGTGGAGCGCGGAGACCAGGTTGAAATGCTCTTCGCCGCTCTTGTCGTAGAGCAGCACCTTGCGCTGCATGGCGTCCTGCAAGGCTGCCTCGGAGAGTTCGCCAGAGGGCGAAGCGGCGGCGGCGGCTTCGAGGGTGTTATACGCCTGGCGCCCGTCGCCATTGGAGTAGATACCAATCTGTTCGAGGAGTTCCCCGGTGGCGCGCAGGTGGACGAGGGGCAGGGCGCGCTTGAGCAGGGTGACGATCTCAGGGACGGTGAGGGCGCGCAGGGCGTAGACGCGCGAGCGGGAGAGCGGGAGAGCAGCGCGGCGATGATTTCGAACGACGGATTCTCGGTGGTGGCGCCGATGAGGATAATGTCGCCGCGTTCCACGTAGGGCAGGAAGGCGTCCTGCTGGGCCTTGTTGCAGCGGTGGATTTCATCGACGAAGAGAATGGTGCGGCGGCCGAGGCGGCGGAAGCGCTCGGCATCCGCCATGACGGCCTTGATTTCCTTGATGCCGGAGAGCACGGCGCTGAAGGGAATGAACTCGCATTTGGTGGCGTGGGCGATGAGGTTGGCGAGGGTGGTTTTGCCCACGCCGGGCGGTCCCCAGAGGATGATGGATGTGAGTTCGTCGCGTTCGATCTGGCGGCGCAGCGGTTTGCCGGGGCCCAGGATGTGATCCTGTCCGATGAAGTCTTCGAGTGCGTGGGGGCGCATGCGCTCGGCGAGCGGGCGCTGGCTGCCGGGCGAATCGGGCGGGGTGGAATCGAAGAGGCTCACGGGCGCAACAACCTCTGGCGCCGCGCCTCGTAGAGCAGAATGGCGGCGGCCATGGCGGCGTTCAACGATTCCACGCCCACGGTAGGGATGGAAACAGCGGTCGCGGCGGAACGCCACTCCACGCTGACGCCATGGGCCTCACTGCCGACGATCAAGGCGCACCGGCCGGTGAGGTCCGTGGCCGCCAGCGATTCGGCGGGCTTGGTGGCAGCGGCAGGCATGGCGGCGAAGAGTTTGACGCCGTTCTGCCGGAGCGTGGCGAGGGCGGTTGCGTTAGCGACGCCGTGCAGGAAAGGCACGCGAAAGAGCGAGCCCGCGGAGGCACGGAGCGTCTTCGGATTGTGCGGGCTGACGGCGCCCTTGAGGTACAGGATGCCGGTTCCGCCGAAGGCTTCGGCGGCGCGTGCGATGGTGCCGGCGTTGCCCGGATCCTGAATCCCGTCCAACACCACCACCAGGGGTTTGCCTGGGAGCAGTTGCTCGAATTTCCATTCGCGGGGCTGGACCAGCGCCATCACGCCCTGACTGGTTTCGGTGGCAGAGATCGAGTCGAACAGCGCGTCGGGCAGCAGGGCCACTTTCACGCCGGCGAGACGGCGCCCAAAAGCTTCGACGGCGGCGCGCTTGCTTTCAGCGGCGAGCACGGTTTTGACCACGCAAGGGCTGCGAAGCGCCTCTTCGAGAAGGTGGAAAGTCTCAGCGACGCACCAACCCTGGGCGGTGAGCGAACCGCGCGCAACGGCGCGGCGCACATCCTTCAGCAGCGGGTTGGCGGCACTCGAGATCGTTTCCGGGGTCAACATCTGTTTACAATAGGTTGCTTGAAACGATCAGAATAGCGCACATGAAAAAGGCAGTATGGAACGCGATCGCGCTGGCGGTCATCGGTCTGGTGGTCGCGGTGGCGTTCCTGTCCGGGCGGATCGAGCGGCAGAGCACACGGGAGGAGGCGCAACCGGCGGACGTAATTCTGGTGCTGGGCGCGGCGGAATATCGCGGGCGGCCATCGCCGGTGCTACGGGCGCGGTTGGACCACGCGCTGGAATTGTACAACGGCAAACTGGCTCCGCGTATCCTGACGACGGGCGGCCCGGGCGTCGTGGAGAATGAGGGCGAGAGCACGGTGCAATCGACGGCGATGGCGGGCGAGATCATGCGGCGGATGAGCCTCAATTCGGTGATTGTGGTGAGCGACGGATACCATATCTACCGGGTGAAGGAGATGCTGCAATCCCGCGGGCTGAAGGTGTACGGGTCGCCGCGAAGGGAGCACAGCGCGGGGTCGCTTCACGAGCGGTGGAACTATGTGAAGCAGGCGATCGGATACCTGCTATGGCGCGTGGGCATGCCGGTCTAGGGATGGAATGTGACGGGCACCGTCTGGCGCTGCTGACCTCCTCCACAACGCTTGGATGCTGGACGGGAGGCCAGGCAGAGGCCGGGGCTGGCCATGGCATGACGCAACGGCGCGGTCAGGCAGGCACGGCTTCGAAGGTGAGGCGCAAGAACGAGCGTGCCTGAAACTCAATGCGGAGGGGCACGATGGAATCGGAGCCTTCCTCCAGCCAGACGCGGAAGAGGGTCTCTTTTCCGGTGCGGAGGTTGCGGATCTTGCCGCGGAAGGGCAAGAGGCGATCGCGCTTGCGGCCTGGTTGCTGGGCTTCGAGTTCCAGCGAGTACTCCTGCTCGCTATAGACATAGCGGCCCACGGCGCGGCGTGCACGCTGCTGCAAGAGAGTGGCCACCAGGAGGAGAAACGTAGGCGGCGCCTGGGTGGGTGAGTTTGGCCAGGAAGTCTCGCGCCAATTAACGTTGGTCTGAGACATGGATTGCGCGTGTTCGATGAGGCCGCGGTCGCTCCAGATCGCGCCGGCGGCAAACTCGAAATGAGTAACAGCGCTGCGGCTGCGACCGGTGGTATTGCGGCCGTTGACGGCGTTGAAGGTGCTGCGGCTGGAGGGCGAAGTGTCGACCGACTTACGGGCATGCTCCAGGCTGTCTTCGGGCGATGAGGTGAGCAAGCCGAAGTAGGCGGCCTCGGACGGGGCGGAAGCGGGTCCAAGGACGACTTCACGAATCCAACCGAGGCGGCTCAATCCGAGGGCGCGCTTGGGGTCCGAGCCAGCGGCGAAGAACAGCGTGCGGCGCAGGGACGAGCCTGCACCGGTCTCCTCAAGTGAGGCCTGTCCGCCGCCCACCGCGGAGCGCCGGTAAATGGAAATCCCGAGGAACAGGATGACGGCGTCGGCACGATAGGTGCGGGACTGGGTCCGCGATGGTCCGCGATGCGAGTGCCGGAGCGCTGGCGGCAGGTGGCGCGGACGTGGATTGGGCCCTGAGGCGAAAGAGCGGGGCGAGAAGAAATCCGGCGAGTCCCCGCCTGGAGAATTTCGGCATTTGCGACATCTCCCACAGAGATCAGTTTAGTATGAGCGGCTGGCAGTGGGCGGGTACGCGGAGTTGCCCTACTTGAGTTGGTAGACGACGTAGGTGGCGTTTTGGAATTGCGGCGCGCGTGGGAGGGGTTCTTGGAGGACAACGTAGGTGATGCCGCTGGCGGCGTATTGCGGGAGGGCTGTGGGCTTGAAGTTGCGGGTTTGGCGCCAGCGGAACCACCACTGCTCGCCGAGATCCTTGAGGTAGTTGACCTGGCCGCCGCCTTTCCAATCGACGTAGACGGCGCGAAGAGCTTCAGTGCGAAAAATGCCGGGGGCGAGGCCGCGGTTGACGTCGGGAAAGACAAATACGGCGTCGCGAGGAGTGTTGGCGCGGGCCCAGGCGGAAAGCTGGGCGAGGTCGGGAGTGTGGAGACTCGGGTAGTTCACCACGCCGCCCAGCATGGGGATGGCGACGAAGGCGGCGAGGGCCACGGCGGGCGCCCAGCGAATTCCGGCGAGCGCGGTGAGCGCGGCCAAGGCGAGAGCGAGATTGAGGCGGCTCCAGACGAAGGGTCCGGTGAGGACCGGTTGGAGGGGGAGCAGGTAGGCGAAGGCGAACCAGGCGAGGGCTTCGGCGGGGCGGCGCGCGACCAGGGCGCGGGCGCCGGCGGCGGCGGTGAGAAACTGCATGCCGAGGGTGAGAAAGAGGAGGGTGCGCATGGGTTGCACCTGGGGGACCAGACCCCAATGGAACTGCTCAAGGAGCAACCAGGAGAGCGGCATGGTGAGCAGGCCGAGCGCCGCAAGGCCGAGCAGGAGGACGCGTGATTCCACGCCGACGACGCGGCGGATGCGCACGAATGCGGCTACGAGGACGGACAGAACGAGCAGATGATGCAGGATGGTGGCGGTGGGCCAGGCGGAGATCCAGACGTAGGAGGTGCGCATGCGCTGGAGGAATTCCTGGGCGGAATCGAGGCGGGCAAAGACGCGCTGGGCGTAGCCGGAAGCGGATTGGGCGTGCGCGGCGGCGGAGAGGAGGGCGACGGCCGCGGCAAGGGGCATGAGGGCCGCGAGGCGCGCGCGGCGTTCCTGGTGGGGCCACAGTGCAACTACGAAGTAGACGCCCCAGAAGGGAAGGGCGGTGGGCGCATGGTAGAGGAAGGCGGCGGCGGCGGCGATTCCGGCGCCAAGGTGACGGCGATGGGCCGCGAGGCCGATGGTGCAGATCATCAGGGGGACGGCGAAGGCGCGCGGCGTGGGTTCGTATTCAAAGGTGAGAACGGAAGGTCCGGCAATGGCGGCGCCGAGGGAGCAGAGGGCAGCCACGAGGAACGCGGGGGCGAAGGCGAGTCCGAGCGCTTCCGCCATCAGGAGAAGGCCCCAGATGCCGAGAGCGCGGGTGGCGATCTGCTGGGCGGCGAGCACTTCGCGGAAGCCCGCGCCGGTGATTGCGCGGAGGGCGAGGGCGGTTTCGTCGTAGAGAGTAAAGGCGACGTGGGGGTGCAGCACCAGGATGTCGTTGCGCAGGACGGCGGGGTCGCGCAGGTGTTCGAGGATGGGGGCGTAGATCTGGCTATCCTGCTGGAGCCAGGTGTGGCCGGGGAACTGAAAAAAAGTGAGCAGCGCGAGCGCAATGCAGGCGGCAGCGGTGGCGAGCGACTTCATTTCGCCGGGGTCTTCTCCAATTGCTGTTTGGCCCAGGCGCGGTTGGGGTTGAGCTCCAGCGATTTGGCGAACGCCTGGCGGGCCTCGGCGTCGCGATTCTCCTTGCGGAGGCCGATGCCGAGCCAGAGCCAGGCTTCGGCATTTTTGGGATCGATTTCGATGGCCTTCTGGAAATCCGGGATGGAGAGCTTGGCGCCGCCGCCGAGTTGGGCTGGGACATAGTAGTTGCCGACGCCGCGAGCGACATACATCATAGAAGACTTGGGCGCCTTCTCGACGGCCTTGTTGATGGCTTCCTTGGCCTTGGGGCCGTAGGTGAGGCCGCTCATGATATCGGTGACGGCCTGGCCGTAGAGGGTGCCGAGGAGGCGATAGTGCTCGGCGTTGGCGGGTTTGAGGGCCACGGCCTTCTCGGCGAACCGGATGCCCTGCTCGGCGAACTGGCGGCCGGCTTTGCGATCGCGCAGTTCGATGGCCACCTCGGCGAGATAACAATTGGCGAGGGCGGCGCGGTATTGGGCGTCGGGATCGTCGGGCGCCTTGACGGCGGCGGCGCTGAATTGGGCGGCGAGGTCCGTCAATGTGGTGCGATCCTGCTTATCGCGGGCCACCTCGAGGGGGGAAGGCGCGGCGGCGGCCATGAATGCGGCGATGAATATGGCGAGCATGAGTGCGACTCCTCTATTACATCAGAGAGCGGCGACCCGCCGTTGCACCGCGAGGAAATACACTGCCACAGCCATGAGGACGAGACCGTTCACGGCGAGCACGAGGGGGGCCGAAAAGAGTGGGACGAGCCAGCCGGTCAACAGGTTTCCCATGGGCATGCCGCCGCGGAAGGAAAAGTTGTAGACGCTCATCACGCGGCCGCGCATTTCGTTGGTGGTGATGAGTTGGACCAGCGAATTGACCAGGGTAAAGACGGCAATCAGGGATGCTCCGGAGAGAAACAGCATCGTGCAACTCAACCAAACCGAGGTGGAGAGGGCGAATCCCGAGATGCCGGCGCCGAGGCAGGTGAGCATGATGAGGGCGATGCGTCCCTTATGGCGCACATTGCCAAGGGCGGCGACGGTGAGCGCGCCCACGATGGAACCGACGCCGGAGACGGAGAGGAACAAGGTAAACATGCCGGGACCCTGGTGGAAAATGTCTTTGGCGAAGACCGGGAGGAAGGTCATCATGGGCACACCCAGGGCCGTCATGCAGAACGCCAGCACCATGAGGGCTTCCATGGCGCTCTGGTTGCGGATGAAGGCAATGCCCTGCTTCATGCCGGCGAGAATCGATTCCGAGGTTTTCCGCGGATAGAAGCGCGTCTTGAGCATGAGGAGGGAGATGATGGGGGCAAAAAAGGAGAGGCCGTTGAGTCCGAAGCACCACATTTCGCCCAACTGGGTGAGGGCGATGCCGCCCAGCGCGGGACCAATCACGCGCGCCACATTGAACTGAATGGATTGCAGGGCAATGGCGTTCGGCATATCTTCTTTACTGACCAGGGTGGGAATGAGGGCCTGGTAGGCGGGCCCGCCGAATGCCTGGGCGAGGCCGGTGATAAACGACAGGCAGAGGATCTGCCAGACCTGGACGAGACGGAATCCGATGAGAGCAGTGAGCAGGAAGGCGGCGCCCATCTGCACGCATTGCGAAATCAGCAGAACCTTACGGCGTTCGATGCGGTCCGCCACGACGCCGCCGACCAGGGAGAAGAGAAAAATGGGGATGCCGCCGAGGAAGGCATCGAGGCCGAGCAGAAAGGGCGAGTTGGAGAGCTTGAGGACGAGCCAGCTCTGGGCGGCGATCTGCATCCAGGTACCGATGCTGGACGTGCAGGCGCCCATCCACATCAGGCGGAAGTCGCGATATTGAAAAGCTTTGAAGACCCGGCGGATCACGATTGGGTATTATTCGGAAAAGCGAACATGCCTGAAGGCATGAATTGGATTGTAGCAGTTCCCAGGGGGGCAGAGTTGTGAACTGCCGTGTAGTATACTGGCCGCTTCAGATCCACAATTCGGAATTTAAAAAGGAAGAGCCATGTTGCCAGACTACCTTGCTAAAGCAGTGCCCAACCCGATGGGGAAACGCGCGCCGTGGTATGCCAATACCGCGCCTACTTATGCCGGAATTTTTCTCTGGATCGCCTTCTATCAACAGATGGCGGGAGGAACGCTGCAACATGGCGGACTGGCGCTATGCCTGGTCGCGCTGGCTGTGGCTGGAATCCTGAGCTATGCCTTGTACTATCGGGTTCCGGCTATGCTTGGGATGAAAACCGGGTTCCCGCTGTACGTGGTGGGCAGTTCCACCTTCGGCACGGCCGGCGGCTACGTGATGCCCGGGCTGCTGATGGGTGTATTGCAGATTGGGTGGTTCGCGGTAGGCACGTTCTTCTCCGCCGATTACATTCTGCGGGGAATGGGGATGGCGTCGAAGCCGGGCACGCTGTCCTTCGGAATCGTGTGCGTGCTGTGGGGCGGCGCCATGGCATTTGCGGGCGCGAAAGGGGTGCAGTATGTGTCCAAGATCGCCCTGTTTCTGAATGCGATTCCGCTGCTGATGCTGCTGGTGGTCTTCTTTCAGACCTCGGGCGGGATCAGCAACTATCAGGTGGCGGCGGCGCAGGAGAATTCATTCGGCGCATTCACCACGATGATCGCCATCGTGATCGGATTCTTCGCCACGGCGGGCGCGGCGGGGGCGGATTTCGGAATGAACGCGCGCGATGAAAGGGACGTGCGGTGGGGCGGGCTGGTGGGCATCACGCTGGCCGTGCTGGTGGCCGGCGGGCTGCCGCTTCTGGCGGTGGCGGGAGCCCACGGCAGCGGATTAACGCAGAGCTGGGATTTCGGCGAAGTGGTGCAGGCCATCGGCGGGCCGATCGCTTCGGCGATGCTGTTCCTGTTCGCGATCGCATCGATTCCGGCTTCGTGCTTCTGCGCGTTCATAGCGGGCAATAGTTTCAATACGATGATTCCGAGCGTGCCGCGCGTGTCCAGCACAATGGCGGCGGCGGCGGTGGGAGTTCTGCTGGCGATCACGGGCGTGGCGGCCAACCTGATTGGGTTTTTCACGATTGTGGGCGCCAGCTTCGGACCGATCATCGGGGCCATGGTGGCGGACTATCTGCTGGCGGGCAAGAAGTGGAGCGGTCCGAGGGAAGGCGTGAATATGGCGGGCTACATCGCCTGGGCGGTGGGCTTCATCGTGGGCATACTGCCGCTGGATGTGCTACCGATCACGCTCTCGCCGGAAACGAAATCGTACGTGCAGCCGGCGGTGGTGTACAGCTTCATCGTGGGGTTCGTGGTCTACTACGCGCTGGCCAAGGCGGGGTTGCAGTCGAAGACGGTAGCGATGCCGAAGGCGGCGTAGGCCGGGGGCAACTCGCGCGGGCGGTTTCTCAAACAGGAAGAGGGAGGCCGCCAGGGTCACAGAGCATTTCTTCGGGTGGTTCTTCATCCATTTCGAATAGGAGTTCGCCTCCGACGGGATAGCACCTCGACTTGAGCGGCATCGCGCCAAAGCCTGTAATCCCGCGCTCATCCGGTGCGCGGCCCGCATGGAGACTGCATCACCGCCTCAATGATTGCTCTCGCCGGCGGACGGAATATGCCGGGTGGGGCAATTCATCGAAGTGGGCATTGTGCCCGATCCTGAAGGGTGTTACGTTTTGCTCTGTTCCACGCGATTCGATTTCGATGTCTTTCTGAGCTACAACAGCCGCGATGAGGTGTGGACGAAGCGGCTCAAGGAGCGGTTGGCGGCGCAGGGCCTGCGCGTCTGGCTGGACCGGGATCAAATCCGTCCTGGGGATCTCTTCGTTGAAGCACTAGGAAATGGGCTGAAAACAAGTCGGGCGGTGGTTCTGATCTGTTCACCCGAATCTGTGGGCTCCCGCTGGGTGATGACCGAGTACAATCGGGCGCTTGTGTCGATGAACGATGCCGACGAGCCCCCGAGGATAATCCCTGTGCTGCTACGCGATGCCCAACTGCCCGAGTTCCTCCAGATCCTGCAATGGGTCGATTTCCGAAAGGACGAAGAGTACGAACAAAGCCTCAGAAGGCTGGTGTGGGGTGTCACCGGCGAATGGCCGCAGGCTCCGCCGGTTCCGGAACTTGCCGATTTGCACGAGATCATGCTCACGGCTCGATCTTCGTTGACTGTTTGGGGTCTTGCCCTTGATCGGTTTGCTCGCGACGCCCGGGTGCGAAAGGCTTTAGGTGAACTGTTCGACCGTGGAGTCACCGTCACGCTGATGCTCCTGAATCCGCACAGCAATTACGCTCGCGCTCACGAACCATTTCACCCCCTTAGGAGCCGTAGCGAGGCCAGTATCGACTTCTTAAAGACAATCGCCGAATACCACGAGCAGCCGCCCCTCTTTCACGCCTATCTCACGGACTACATGCCGCGTTTTCGTACCATCCTTGTCGATGGCGAGACATGCTACGTCAGCCTCTACCTCTATGGCGAAGATGCTGGAGCGGTGCCGGAGTTCAAACTGAGCCGCAGTGATGATGGCAACGCCCGGAAGTGGTTCGACTCCATCGCCGGCTCGGTTTCCCAGATGCTGGAATCGTCCACCGCCATACCCCTGATCCAAGCCGGTCACTACAACGACGACTGGGGGAACTGCCGTGTGGCGACCATGCTGGGGAACTGCCTGAGCACTCGCTGTTGCAGACCGGACCTCAACTGCTGGACGCACGTGCGCCGCGTGATCCTGGGTTACCAGGACACGAAAGAACGTTTGGCCGGGGGTTCCGATCTTATTGACTCGGGTTACGAGGCGGGAACAAACACGATTGACGCGGTTTCGGTTCAGGCGCCCTTCCTTTCGCCGGCGTTGGACTTCGACCCCTGGGTGCGCGGGATTCTCGAGGACGACATGAAAGTGATTGCCCGGGCCTGCCCCGCGCTTGCCCGGAGTCCGGCGTGGGGCGGGGCCGTCCGAAACGTGCTCGAGACCCTGAACTTCGATCCTCCGGGCCCGCAAGAATCGTTGAAGAAGGAGATCTGGTATCAGGAGTACTCGGACATATTGCGGCGACTCCTGCTGACCTTCCTCACGAACGATCCCGATCGGGAACTGGACCTCTATCCGGCCCTGACTTCGTTGCGGCGGGACTTTCTGTTCGAGGTGTTGGACTACCTTACACGACACTACAAACTCGGAATTCGGGAATGGCTGCACCTTTCGGTAGCGGCGGGCTTATTGGGTGTTGACGAGAAGCCGACCCATGCGGCTACGTCGCAGATTGTGGAGGGCAGCGGGATCCAGTTGGACCGGAAAGGCGAGGTCCGCGCGCAGGAAGTGCAGAGGGTAGCCGAAGAACTGTGGCAGTTATCAAAGTCGCCTTGCCGCATCGATGCGACCGACGCGTTTCTTACGGGGATCGAGAAACGGCACCGCGATTTCACGTTGGTCGGGTTCTCCGACGACTACCTGGAGACGATCGTTCTGCTCCGGTACTACGAGGAACTGCTGCGCCAATTCCCGCATCTAGAGATCCATCTCGTCCCGAGGTCCATGCGGTGCAGTAACGATGCTTCATTCAACGACGTGAAGGAGATGGTCGAACATTTCGAGTGCCTGAAGGACTGCCCGCGTTTCATCGTGGAACCCAACGGTCCCAAGTTAGGAGGGGTGAATCTACGGAAGCTTCACCCAGGTATTGTGGACCTGTTGCGGACGTGTACGGCGATCGATGTACGCGGGGCCCGGAACTATGAGATGTTGCAGGGGGTCAAGAAGGAAGCGTACTTTGGGTTTATGGTGTGCCGGGATTTCAGCGAATCGGTTACGGGGCTCCGGGCGGAGGAGAAGCCTTTTGTGTACATTGTCCATCAGCCCGGAGATCGATCATTCAAGGGATTCAAGGAACGCCACCTGAGAATCGAAGGGGGCAAACAACTGGCGGCCAGGACGGTTGCGGACGATCGGGATCGCTGGGCGGGAATCCGGGCCAGCATGGCGCCCTAACCGCCACCAGGACGTGCGCAATCCAGCCACTGAGTTTATACAGGTTCGGACCGCCCCGGACCACGTGGGCGATGCGGGCAAGAGGCGGCGGCGACATCAGGATTTCGACCAAGCCTTGGCGGATGAACGGCAGATTGGCGGTGGCAAGGGTCGCAAACTCCCCGGTTGTGGCGGCGAGTTCCGCCGGTATGGACGTGGCAACGGCGATACCGCCCTAGCATCGAAGCGTCGCAATCAGGCGGGCTGGGTGCAGGAGCAGGTCAAACGCGTCGGCGATGTCGCGCACGACTACGGCCGCGTTCATCAGCGCCGTTCCAGCCGCGCCCTCTTTCCCAAGAACGGCGATGCTCAGGGCGGCCTCCTCGAACATCAGGCGGTCAGATTCGCCGTTGCCGATGGCCGCGGTAGCCGACGGCCCCAGCCTACGTAGAACGGCGAGTTTGCCGAAAGCTTCGCCGCGGCGGTGATATGCCACGACGTGCAAGGGAACCGCCAGAGACTTGGCAATGGCTCGCGCGTTGCCGCGCGAATCGCAAGAAATCAGGCAAACGTCCAACTGCTGTTTGAGGCGTTTGATGGAGGCCCGCACTCCGGGAAGCAAGCGACCGTCACAGGTCAGGGTGCCGTTGATATCGAGCGCGAGGCTGCGTAACACCAGAGGCTCCCTACCTGGAATCGCAACGTTCAACATCATCCGAATTGTAGCGAACGGCACACGGGATTTCCGGACAGCCCAGGCGAATAACAGATTGTAGAGCCCTAAAATCCCGGCGATGCCGGCTGAGGGCTGGCGCCCCGAGTCGGGGCTTGTTACGATGCGTGGGGAGTGACCGTGACATTCTGGCAGTGGGTACGCAAGGTCGGAGCGCAGATACCCGAAAAGCTCACCGTGAGCTTGATCGTGAGCGCACTCCTCACAGGCTGCGCAGCCTATCTTGTCTTCTTTCAGAAACACCCAATGCGGGCGATCGCAGCCGCTGTTGTGGCGATTGTGGTGACAACCGCGTTGATGCTTCTTATCTCCCGTCATAAACGCCTCCGCCCCCAGGGCTTCGGCCCGTACTTGAGACATCTTGTATCGGAATGGGAACAGAGCCCGGAGCACAAGCTTTACGTCAGCGCGACAACCGATTACAAGGGCGGGGAATCCCTGGACGCGTGCTTCAACGACCTCTTCGAGCACGCCAGCGAATCAAAATGCGTCCTGCTGCTGGGGTATTTTGGCACAGGGAAGACGACCTTCCTCCGGGAGTACACTTACCGACTGGCGAAAGCGAGCCTGGCCGGGGATTCGGCGTCCCGAACACCGATTTTCATCAGCCTCAAGGACTGCGCCGTCCCTGAGACACTGCCGGCGCTGGTCGCCAGGACTTTGATGAAGCATGGAGTGGTCTTGAAGACCGATGTCTTGGCCGACGCACGCTTGGCCGGGAAACTCGTGCTGGTGCTCGACGCCTTCGACGAAATGTCGCTCAGTCCCACCCGGGCCGAGGTGCAGAGCAATGCGCAAAAGATACTGGCTGTCTCGCAAACCCGGCAGGGGCATCTGATCCTATCCTGCCGCGACAGTTTCTTCCGGGATAGCGTCGAGCCAAGCCAGTTCGCACACTTCGCGCGTGTACAGGTCCGGAAGTGGACCGATGCGGAAATCAGGCAATACATCAAGGCCGTGACCCAACAGGAGTGGGAGATTCCGGAGGTCCACGATCTGAAGGATCTCGCACGCACGCCCCTGTTTCTGAAAATGATCCTGGAGACGCGCGGCCAGTTGGGCGCCGGAACGGTGAGTTCGGCGGCGCTATACGAAACCTACACGGACCAATGGATCGCCTCGCAACACTCCAGGTCCACACTGGACCGTGACGACAAGACGTCTTTCCTGGCGGAACTTGCGTGGGAGATGGGCCTCCAAGGGAGCTACTGCGTTCCGTGGAAGACGATCCGCGACAAGCTCCGGGTCCGCTTCTCACTGCCGGGCACCGGGTTGGATGCGTTTAAGCATGACATCGGCACCTGTTCGTTTCTCGTGGCAGCGCCGCCCGACAGCTATACATTCGTTCATACGTCCTTTCTCGAGTATTTCATGGCACGGCACCTCGCCGGCCTGGTGCTGGCGAATGCCGAGGGCGCCACGAAGGAGTTGAGCAAAGTCCAGCCTGGCGCGGCCGTGGTCGACTTCATGGCTCAGATGTTGGACAATCTGGATTGTTGCGCGAGATTGCACGGCTACCTGGAGAACTACCCCGGGATGGAGTACGCCCTACTGCGCAGAAACTCGGCGGTGACGCTGCGGGCCATGATCCGGCAGCCGTTTCGCGGTTCCGCCGCGGACCGCGCAACGGCGGCCGGAAAAGCCAGGGCTGTCCTGCTGCACCACCCGGAGGCGGAGGAGAAGCGGCGGGCCATCATGGAACTTGGCTGGTATCGGGAGCCGGCGGCCAGGCAGCTCATCGGAGAGGCACTACGGAGGCCGGGACAGGATAGGCGGGTCTCCCGTATCGCCGAGGTTGTGCTCGGTCTATTGGGCAATCCGGCCGATTCACGGCTGCTGTTGGAGCGTCTGAAAGACTCCGCCACCGAACCAGTTATTCGACAGAACGCCGCGGTGGCGCTGGGTCTGATGGGCGAAGTCTCCCGGGATCATGCTCTGGATCTGACCGGGCGTCTCGCCGACGAACCGGATGGCGGAGTGCGGCGCTCCATGATCTGGGCGATCGAAATGATTGACCCCCTGGGGGCGGGTCCGACCCTGTTGCATAGGGCTCTACACGACGACGACCCGGAGGTGCGCGAGTACTCGGTGCTTGCGCTAGCCCGTCTGGGAGGGGTCGCTGCCTTCTCCGTTCTGCAACAGGCGATGAAAGATCCCATCAGTCTCGTGCGAAAAGCGGTAGTGCAGACCGCATGGCAGTTGGGAGGGTCAAACGCTCGGGATATTTTGGGACTGGCTACGGACGACAAAGACCCCGAGGTCAGGGACGAGGCCCGAAAGGCCTTGCGGGCACTGGGCGCGGCCGCAGGCTAGAGATACGCGCAGGCGGAAGGCGCTATGCAAAGTACCTGAGCCGCCTGATACCGCCGGTGTTTTGGCGAGACGAGGGGTTCGATTATGGAAGAAGAATCTCGGTTATTGATCGGAGTCATGTCGGACACGCACGATCATATCGCGAATATCGCGGCGGTTGTCGGCTACTTTGCGCAGCGGCAGGCTGCCTTGGTGATTCACTGCGGAGATTGGGTCTCACCGTTCTCTCTCGAATACTACAAGGGCCTCCCGTGCAAGATCATGGGGGTATTTGGCAACAACGACGGAGACCCTGTGCGGCATGTCCAGTATGCCGGCAAGTTCGGCATCGCCATAACCATCCAGGATCGGTTTCTTGCCTTCGAGAGCTTCGGCCGCCGCATCGCAATCTATCATGGCGACCACAATGAAATCACCGAGGCACTGGTGGCAAGCGGTAAGTACGATCTGGTCTGCCACGGACACAACCACAGCCCCGCCATCGAGCGCTTTGGAAACACGTTGTCCCTCAACCCTGGAACGCTCGTGCCTTTGGACAAAGAAGGATTTCCCGGACCGTCCATAGCGGTATACGACCCGGGTGGGCATCGCGCCGTGCTTCTGCGAGTGGGCGATCTGTTGAACGCGGGCGATGACCCGCTGAGATTCGGTGCCGGCTCGTGAGGCTTGACGCGGCCCGGCGGTACGGAGGAACTCAATGAGCGCAGAGGGACGCAGGGCGATCCGCTCTCTGACTACCGACTCCATCCAACGGAACCTGCGCCACTTCCTGTGCGACGATTCGGCTGGCCCCGACGCGGCCCTGGCGATTCTGTCGCGCGCCGATTTCGTCCCCGACACGTTCACGGTGGCGGACCGGCTGAACGGCAGAGCGCCGCTGAGCGGGGCGGAGCCGACGGGCATCGACTGGATGCGCGAGATCGTTTGCGGGGAGTTAGATCGCATGCGCGAGAGTGGAGCGCTGGAGGCGGGCGCCGAGCCTGGACTTGAGGATGCGTGCGCCGCCGAAACCGCCAGATTCCTCGCCTGCCGGCACCATGACGCGCCGATCGCAGAGAGCATCACCAACCAGGAACTGCCAGACGTCGTCCGAAGGATCATTGCATACTGCCTGTTTGGCGATCCGGCAAAGGAACTGGACACGCATCAACGGTTCAACACGATTGGCTTCGAGTTGGCCTCGCGGATCATCGAGGACCACATGCTGCGGTCGAACCCGTCAACCAAGGAGCTTCTCGCGTACAGTATCGCTGCGGGCCTGATCGGTCTCGACCTCAAGGGCGCCGCCGCGGCTGCCTCGGGATTTTCCGTGGAGGGCATTCGACTGGCGGGGGTCGCCGACCGCGCGGTAAGGAACACGGCCGGCCCGGTCTGGGCGGAATTGCAGCGCATCGCCCGCGCCGGCCTCGCGGTCGATCACTGGGACACATTCGCCGCGGAGATAGCGGCATCGAACCGCCGGCTGGTTTGGTTCACCGACGACTATATCGAATCGCTGTTCGACCTCGTACTTATGCAACGCTTGCTGGTCGAGTACTCCGGCTTGTCAATCCTGCTGGTTCCGAAAAAGGGCAGGCACGCGAATGACCTGGCCTACGAGGATGTCGATCGATTCCTGGAATCGCCATGGCTGCAGCCATTGGCCCGCGAAAGATCGACCGGACGCTTTCAAGCCTGTCCCCACGGCCCGCGGATGGGAACGGTGAACTTGCGCAAACTGTCCCCGGAACTGGTCCGGGAGCTTGCCGGCGATGTCACTGTCTACGTGAAAGGTTGCCGGGCCCACGAGTTGATCCAAGGTGGGCTCAACCGGATCAGTTACACCGCC
>JAPKZC010001049.1:3064-5585 GCA_026394025.1 Candidatus Solibacter sp. | reverse complement strand
CTGGTGGATTTCCTCATCGTGCGCGGCGTAGCAGATGGCGCACTCGCACTCGGGCGTGTTTTCCAGATCGTCGGACATCGTCTTCCTCCCGTACTGGTACCGGAACAAAGAATATCCCCTGGTGCAATATACTGCAACCCTGGTTCTGGTGGACGCCGGGGTAGCAACGCGGGTATACACCCCACTGTAGACCAGAGTAAACCACACAGCCGGCGATTGCAGTAGAAGGCGTTCCGAGGACGGGGCAGCGCGGGAGGGAGGTGACGCCTGCCCCGTCACCGGGTTATGCGGCGGCGCTGGTGAGGACCGAGGTGACCTTGTTGAAGATCGTGTTGATCTGCGTGGCCATCTGCGGCACTACGGCCACCGCTGCGACGGCAACCAAACCTACCATCAGCGCGTATTCCACCAAGTAACAGCCGACTCAGAATACTTAAATCGGTTTGACCACTTAGTCGCATCGCGATTGTTACCAACTTACGACTTACTTTCGGTTGAGCAGGGAACCAAGCCATGACGCGCTCTTCCTTTCGGGAGGATCCTTGTGCGACAACTGCCGGCATAGCGCCCGCACGCTGGCGCCGAATCGCGAAGCCGCCGGTACCGGCTTGCCGTCAAGCAGCGCCGCCTGCATCGCTTCGTAATCGTTGCAGAGGATGGCGAAGGGCTCCAGCGCCAAAGCCGTCTTCACGTCTTCGCGCTTGAGGCCGGTCGCCGGCGTGTAGCGGTTCAGAATGAGGCGCAGTTTGGCGCGGTCGCCGGCTTCCGCATCCAGGTAGCGGAGGCCGCGGCGGGTGGCGTGCAAAGCCGCCAGTTCATTAGTGGTGACCAGCAGAACGATATCGGCCAGCGCCGCAAAGCCGCAGTCCACGGCCGCGCGCACGTCGGGTAGATCCAGAACCACTACCGCGTAGCGTTCGCGCCAGAACGCGCACAACTCGGCGGCTAACTGCCGGCTAACTTCGGGGCGCGTAGTGGGGTCTTCCGGGGCGGCCAGAACGTCCAACCCGAATGCCGGGACGGTGAGCCGCGACCACAAGTCGTCATCCATGCGCTCCCAGTCCCGCAGCACATCTTCCAGGTGAAACTGAGGCTTCAGCCGGAGCATGAAAGCGATGCTGGCCGTCAGGTGGTCGCCATCCACCAGCAAAACCTGGTTCGCGCCGTCGCTGCGCAATTGAATCGCCAGGTGGGCGGCGAGCGTGCTCGCACCGCAGCCGGGCTTGCGGGGCACCAAACAGTACACCGCGCCAGGCGCTTGCTGCGCCGCTTCGTACCGCGTGCGCGCCAACCTCTCGAAAACGCCGCGCACCGCGTCCGCCGTAGGGTCGGCCACGAACTCACAGGCGCCGCGGCGCAGGCAGCGCAGGATGAGGTCCGCGTCGTTGCGCGGGTGCAGCGCCACCACGGGTACCGCCGGGGCCAGTTCGGAGATCAGCAGTTGCGCCTCCTCCGAGTTGGTCGCCGCGTCCAGGAAGCAGATGTTGCAGCCGTGGCGTTCCACCAACACGGTGATCGTGCCGCTGCGCGGGTACTCGGTAAGCGTGCACGGCTGCTCCACGGCGAGTTCCGTGAGTACCGCATGAAGGCGCCGCTGGAAATCCGGCTGCGGGCATACCACGAGCGGTTTCCAGACTACGGTCCGGTTTCGGTTGGCTGGCGGCATGGTCTCTCCATTCTGATCGGCACGATCGTCTAAAACCTGAGCCGCTGGCGCCGGAACCATACGGGAAAGCCCATTCACTGCAAGCGCGCAGAGCTCATGCCGCGACGGCGTCGTAGTGGAATGGGATGAGAAACCTGACGGGGCGCGAGCGTGCCGGGAGAGTGGCGTTGACGCGGAGACGCGGAGACTCGGCGGACGACGCGGAGAACGCGTTTGGAGAGTCAAAGGAAGAGCGAGCGCGGAAGCGGAGGGATGGCCTGCGGCCCGGCGCGGCGCGGGTGGGTTTCCGGAGAGAGAACCGAGAACAAGCGACCTGAGAAGAGCAGGAGTTACCCTTACTCCGGGTCGCTCTCGGGTCATGACTAAGCCGAAACCCTACCGGATGTCAGGCGATCTTGCGCCGCCAATCGGCAGGACGGGTTCAAGCATTCCGGCCCTAAGTCGATAAGAGAGCCAGAAATGCGTGGACGCAGGCGTGCAAATTCGTCCCGGCGGCGGGGCGACGTGCTGGTGGAAGGAGCTTTCGCCATACTGCCGCTGCTGGCCATCCTGTTTGCGGTGCTCGATTTTTCGATCGCGCTCTTCGTCAAGAACACGGTGCAGTTCGCGGTGTGCCAGGGCGTGCGGTTCGCGATTACCAGCCGCACCCTGCCCGGAAAAGGGCATGACGCATCGGTCAAGACTGTAGTGCAAGGGTACACGCTGGGGTTTCTCGACTACCTGAGCGCGGATCACGTCGGGGCGAACCGCGTCTCGATTACGTATTACGATCCCGTCAGCCTGGCGCCGGTCGCGGGCGTGGGCAGCAACGCCGGCGGCAATATCGTGGTCGTCTCGCCCAGCGGTCTGTCGTGG
>JAPKZC010001049.1:2499-3049 GCA_026394025.1 Candidatus Solibacter sp. | reverse complement strand
GCCCCATTGCCGGCGTACCCGCCCGCTAGCTCCGGCCGGAGGCGCGGCAGCGCCTTGATCGAACTCGCCCTGGCGCTGAGCTTCGCGATTCCGCTGCTGCTGGGCGTGGCGCAGGTCGGTATCCGGCTCGGCCGCACGCTTCAGGCGACCCAACTCACCCGCGACGTCGCCCACCTGTACGCCCTGGGGGCGGATTTTTCGCTGCCGGGCACACAAGCGATCGCGCGCACCCTCAGCCGGGATTACAGTCTGTCGGCAACGGGCAGCGCCGTGCTGATTTTCTCCCGCATCCTGAAAATCCAGCAGACGGATTGCAACGCCGCCGGCGTGCCTGGGTGTCCCAACCTCGCCCTGCCTGTGTTTACGCAGCGCGTCGTGGTGGGCAAGATTTCGCTGCGGAGCAGCCAGTTCGGGACCCCACCGGCCAACTACATCGGAAACGCGGGGAACATTCTCCCGGTCAACTACTGTCAGCAGACGTCGCTGATCGCCGCCGGCTTCGATGCCGTGCTGGCGTTGGGCGCCGGGCAGTCGACCACGAAGGTGGAGG
>JAPKZC010001049.1:0-2485 GCA_026394025.1 Candidatus Solibacter sp. | reverse complement strand
CTCAATTCCCCTGGTGCGGGAGGAGGATACTATGTTCGCTTCTTGTTTTAGGGCAGGCGCACCGCCGGCCCGGAACCAGCGCGCGCGCCGGGGATTTGTGCTGGTAACCGCCGCCGGCATCGTGCTGCTGGTGCTGTTGCCGGCCATCGGAGTGGCCATCGACCTGGGCATGATGTACCTGGTTCAAATGCGCCTGTCGGCGGCTTCCGACGCGGCGGCGCTGGCCGGGGCGCGGGCGCTCAGCCGCGGCGTCGACGATGCCGCGCAGCGCGCCAACGCGGAGGCCACGGCCAACACCTACTTCCACGCCAATTTTCCCGCCGGCTATTTCGCCTCCACCAATGCTCACGTGAGCAGCGTGGCGGCCATCGATTCGGCGTACATGCGGTCCATCACCACCACGTCCAGCGTCGATCTGCCGTTCCTCTTCCTGCGCGCGTTGAGACTGAACCAGACTACGCTGCGGGCGACGGTTAAATCGACGCGGCGCGATGTCAATATCATGATCGTGATGGACCGCTCTGGGTCGCTCAACACCGCACCCGCCGCGTGCGCTCCGCTGAAAGCCGCCGCGGTGAATTTCGTGGAGAAGTTCTCCGAAGGCCGGGACAACGTGGGGCTGATCACGTTCGCCACCGGCTCGCGCGTCGACGTCGCTCTGACGCCGACCTTCAAGACGACGGTGGAAAGCACGTTGAACCATCTGGTGTGCGACGGCGCCACCAACTCCGCGCAGGGTTTGTGGCAAGGTTACCAGCAGTTGGCGGGGCTGGCCCAGACTGGCGCGCTCAACGTGATCGTCTTCTTCACCGACGGCCTCCCCACCGCCGTCACCGAGAGTTTCCCCATCAAGGCCGGCAGCCCCTGCGCCACCCATACCGACAAATTGGGCGCGCTCTCTTTTGGCGGCAACACTATATATGGCCTGTATCGCTGGGATGCCCCCGCCCAACCGCTGGCGACGGATCAAGCGGTGCTCAGCACCCCCGCCAACTGCTGCAACAGTTGCCGCTTTGTGACCAACGGCCTGACTCAAGTGACGACGGATGTCTCTAACGCGCCACTCACCGACCATTGGGGGAACTCTCTCAATCCGGCGAATGCGTACAAGAGCGTGACCACCAGCGGCACCGGGCTCAGCATTACCTCGGCTACGAATATAGAGCATTTTTCCACCAATGCCGCCGATCATGCCGGGCTGCGCATCCGCCGCGGCGACCCGGACCCGCTCAATAGCAACCGCACGCTCACCGGGGTGACGATCTTTAGCATCGGTCTGGGCGCTGTTGTGGATGATGTGCTGCTCAAACGCATCGCCAACGACCGCACGCTCACGCCCAACCTGGTGGCCGCCGGCAACCCGGGTCTCTACGTCTGGGCGGCCAATGCCACGGAGCTCGACCTGGCGTTCACCCGGGTGGCGTCGGAGATGCTCCGCCTGGCCCGTTAATCGGCCAGTCCCCGGGCTCTCCGCTCAGGCGCCGGCGATGGCCAGCAGATTCCAGCCCACGCACACCGCGAAGAAAAGATTGGCGCGCCGCAGCAGGCGGGTGCGACGGCCTCTCCAGGCATACACACCCAGCCCGCAAGCGGCCGCTTTGACCAGCAGCAAGGCCACCGCAGGATGGGCGGAGGCGCGAATCAAAGCCGCCATCAGCGGATTGCCTTCGGCCACGCCGTACCCGAGGAACACCAGGGTAGTCGCGAGATCGCAGAACTGAAGGGCCAGAAAGACTAAGAGAATCGTCATATTCACCTTGGTTCCGTAGTGTGATCAGCTTAGCGGTAGCCGCGCCGACGGCCAATAGTACTGGTTCCAGTACCCGACCTCAAGAATCCCTTGCGCGGGTCGATCTGATTAGCGGGATTCAATGTCAGCCACCGTTCCAGCAGAAGCGCCGCGCGGCCTGCTTAGCAGGTTACTGGTACCATCGCTGCTCGATGTGTTCTTCCTGGCGCTGTTGCTGGCGGCGTTCGCCCATCCGCAGGGTTTGCGGTCGCTGCTTTCCGATGGCGACACCGGCTGGCACATACGCACCGGCGAATTGGTCCTGAATACCGGACGAGCGCCGGTGGCGGATCCGTTCTCCTTCAGCCGCCCGGGCCAGCCGTGGTTCGCCTGGGAGTGGCTCGCCGACGTGGTCTTGGCGCAAACCTGGCGGTGGCGCGGGCTGGCGGGGGTAGCCGCATTGTCCGGCGCCCTGCTCGCCCTGGCGGCTACGGCACTCTTGGCGCGCATTCTCCGCCGCGGCTGCGGATTGTGGATCGGTCTGGGGGCGGCGCTGGTGGTGGTGAGCGCTTCGAGCATACACTACCTGGCGCGGCCGCACGTCTTCTCGATCCTGTTTTATACGCTCGCGCTCTGGATACTGGCCGAAGATCGCGCCCGGCGCGGGCCGCTGCTGTGGCTGCTGGTGCCGCTGACCGCGCTCTGGGTGAATCTGCACGCCGGCTTTGTGGCCTGGCTGGCCACGCTCGTCCTGCT
>JAPKZC010001028.1:4431-7716 GCA_026394025.1 Candidatus Solibacter sp. | reverse complement strand
GACTACGACAGAAATCGTCGAAGCGGCAATCAAGAAAGAGCCTGGTGAACGTCCCGGCTTCCTTGACCAAGCCTGCGCGGACAACCGGGAACAGCGCGCGCGCCTGGAGGCAATGCTAGGGGCGCACTTCTCGCAGACGCAAACGGTTGGGGACGCACCGGGCGAAACGGTGCTGCTTCCACACGGCTCAACAACCTCAGTCACCCACCAGGAAGGCAGCGGCGAGGAGATCGGCCCGTACCGGTTACTGGAAGAGCTTGGCGAGGGCGGTATGGGAACGGTGTTTCTGGCGGAGCAGGTGCACCGAATTCGGCGGCAGGTGGCGCTCAAAATCGTCAAAGCCGGCATGGACACACAAACCGTGATCGCGCGGTTTGAGGCGGAGCGGCAGGCGCTGGCGAAGATGGACCACCCCAACATCGCCAGAGTGCTGGATGCCGGAACCACGGCCGCCGGCCGTCCCTATTTTGTGATGGAGCTGGTGCGCGGACTACCCATCACGGACTACGCGAACGACCACCGGCTCAGCCCGCGGGAGCGGCTGCAACTGATGATCCCGGTATGCCAGGCGATACAGCACGCGCACCAGAAGCGCCTCATCCATCGCGACATCAAGCCATCGACCATACTGGTCACGGAACACGACGGCAAGCCGGTACCCAAGGTGACCGATTTCGGAATCGCCAAGGCGCTGGAACCCTCGGTTGTCGAGGACACGATGCTGACGCGGATTGGAACGGTGGTGGGAACGCTGGAATACATGAGCCCGGAGCAGGCGGAAGCCGGGTCGCGCGACATCGATACGCGGAGCGATATCTACTCGCTCGGGGTGCTGCTCTACGAGTTGCTGACCGGGACCACGCCGCTGCAACTGGACCGCAAGGTGAAAGCGGGTTTGGCGGAGATTCTGCGACGCATTCGGGACGATAATCCACCGTTGCCGAGCGCCCGCCTGACCTCGTCGCGGGAGACGCTGATGGCGGTATGCGCGCAGCTCGGCACGAATCCGGCCAAGCTGCCAAAACTGGTGCGCGGCGAACTGGATTGGATTGTGATGAAGGCGCTGGAGAAGGACCGTACGCGCCGCTTTGAAACGGCGAACGGGCTGGCGCGCGACCTACAGCGGTATTTGAGCGGTGAGCCGGTGGAGGCGGGTCCGCCATCGGCGACGTATCGTGCGCTGAAATTCGCTGGAAAATACCGCTGGCCGCTGACCGCCGCGGCGGCCTTCGCGATGCTGCTGGCCGCGGGCGTGGTGGCGAGCACGTGGCAGGCCGTGCGGGCGCGAAGGGCCGAACAGGTGGCGCAGGTGCAACGCGACCGCGCCGTGGCGGCGGAAGAACGGGCGCGAACGGAACAGCAGGCCGCTACGCGAGACCGCGATCTGGCATTGACGGAGAAGCAGCGGGCGGATACGGAAGCCGCCACGGCGAGGGCGGTGAACGAATTCGTGCAAAGCGACCTCCTGGCGCAGGCCAGCGCCAGCCAGCAATTCCGCCAGAAATTGAAGCCGGACCCGGACTTGAAGGTGCGAACCGCGCTGGACCGCGCGGCGGCGCAAATCGAAGGCAAGTTCCCGGGACAGCCGCTGGTGGAAGCGTCGATCCGGAGCACGATCGCGCACACCTACGCCGGATTGGGTCTGGTGAAGGAGGCGGCGCATCATTTCAGGCGAACCCTGGAATTGCGGCGCAAGACGCTGGGCGAGCAGCATCCGGAAACGCTGCAGACCATCGAGGAGCTTGGTCAGGCATTGATGGAGGAAGGCAACTTCGCGGAATCAGAGCGCTATCTGGTGCAGGCTCTGCAGGCGCGGCGCACCACGCTCGGCGAGAACCATCCGGCGACGCTGAGCGCGAAGCAGAATGTTGCCAAGCTCAGATCAAGGCAGTCACGGTATCCCGAAGCGCTGGCTCTGCTCAAGGAGGTGATTGAGGCGCGGCGCAAGGCACTGGGCGCGAATCATCCCGAAACGCTGGACGCGGAGTTCGAACTGGCCAGCGTATATCGCTTCAATGGGAGCCTGCGAGAGGCCGAAACGCTCCAGGTGAAGGTGTTCGAAGCGCGGCGTAAACAACTTGGCGAGGACCATCCCCAGACCCTCAGCGTGGCCAGCGACCTCGCCGAGTTGGATCGCCTTCAGGGCAAGTATGCTGCGGCGGAAAGCCTGACGTTGAATGTGGCCGAGGCGCAGTTGCGCGTTCTCGGGGCCGACCATCCCGACCGGCTCACGACGCTCAACAATCTGGCGAATCTCCACTTCGCTCAGAACAAGTACGCGCAGGCGGCGGCGTTGAATAGCCAGGTGCTCGAAGGGCAGCGGCGGATTCTGGGCAACGAGCATCCCGACACGCTGAACACCATGATCAACCTGGCGATCTGCTACCGGGCGCAAGGCAAGTACGACGACGCGGAGGCGCTTTATCTGAAAGTGATTGAAGTGCAGCGGCGGGTGCTGGGCGAGGACCATGCGTTCACGCTGACCGCGACCAACAACCTGGGCGTAATCTATTCTGTGCAGGGCAAGCACAAGCAGGCTGAAGAAACGTACGCGCGGGTGCTGGCCGTGCGGATCAAGAAGCTGGGGACCGAACATCTGGACACTTTGAACGCGATGTCCAACGTCGGGCTGGCCTGCGCCGCCCAGGAGCGCTTCGCCGAGGCGGAAGCGCTGTTCGTGAAGGCGCTCGAAGGGCACCGCCGCGCTGCGCGTCAGGAGCATCCCGCCGCGATCGGCGTGATGCAGCTTCTGGCGGCGGCTTACAGCAGTCAAGGCAATTATGGGGAGGCGGAATCCATGTTACGCGAGTGCGTTCGATTGCGGGAGAAGGTCACCCCCGACTCCTGGGAGCGCTATCACGTGGCGGGCAATCTGGGGAACGTATTCCTGCTGCAAGCGCGGTTTGCGGAGGCTGAACGTTACCTGGTGGACGGCTATTTGGGGATGATGGAACGGTACAGCCAAGTCTCGGCGAACAACCGTGCCACGGTAGCTCTGGCCGGCAAGCGGGTGGTGGAGTTATACGAGAAGTGGGGCCGGGCGGAGAAGGCGGCGGAGTGGCGCTTGAGGATTGAGACAGGCGGCGCTGGGAGGCAGTAGCGGGGTGCGATTCAGGGCCGGCGCAGTTCCTGAAGCAACTCCATTTTCAGTTCCGATTTGAGTTCCTGCCGGAGCTCCTGTTTCAAGTCGGCTTTCAGTTGCTGGCGGAGTTCGGCGGAAATCTCCTGCCGGAGTTCGCTCTTTATCTGTTGGCGCAGATCAGCGGCCATCTGCGGTTTCAGAGA
>JAPKZC010001028.1:3863-4352 GCA_026394025.1 Candidatus Solibacter sp. | reverse complement strand
CGGCTATCTGCTGCTGCACGGTCGCCGCCAGAGTCTGTTTCCATTCCAACAGCTCCTGACGCGATAGGGGGCGCTCGGGATTGGCGGCCGGAGGTTTGGACTGACCCCAGCACCACGCGGCGAGCAGGACAGCGGCAAATGCGAACACGAGGCAAGATCGGTACATGATTTCGCTCCTGGAGCCAAGCATACTCCCTTAAGTTAAGCCAAGGACCGAATCCGGGGGTGTATCGAATCGAGCGGCGAGATCGCGTTCGCAAATCCGCCGCCTACGTCTCCACCCCGCAACTCATCGGACAAGCTTCGCCGACTGGACGACCAGAAGATCAACCTCGCCCACACCCTTCAGCGCTTCACGCTCAAGAGTGGCGACTAGTTCGACCTTCTTACCGAGATAGTCCGACAGCCTGGGCTGTCTGGCGGACGAGGACCCGGGACGGGCAGGTGGCAATTCCGCCGGCAGCCAGGGCCTGACGTAAAGGGAGTTCC